>CAYFVT010000073.1:0-6651 GCA_964346705.1 uncultured Actinomyces sp.
ACATAGAACATTACGAAACAGTAACGAAAAAGCCCCCGGACCCAACCGCAACCGATTGGAACCAGGAGCCTCTCCACGCTACCTACTGTCCCCCGCGTTCTACATGGTGTCGTCATCCATCCAGTCGAAGGACCGGGTCACAGCTTTCTTCCACAGGCGGTATTGGCGGTTAACCTCGCCCTCGCCCATTTCCGGAGCCCACCGTTTCCCTTCCTTCCAGTTGGCTACGACGTCCTCTTCCCCCTGCCAGTAGCCGACCGCAATACCGGCAGCATACGCCGCGCCAAGGGCGGTTGTTTCGGCGACCTGAGGCGCCACCACGTCGACCTCTAAAATGTCGGCTTGGAACTGCATGAGCGTGTTGTTGGCGATCATGCCACCATCCACGCGCAGCTCCTTCAAAGCGACGCCCGCATCTGCGTCCATTGCTTCCAGGACTTCCTTGGTTTGGAATGCGGTCGCTTCCAGCACGGCGCGCGCCAAGTGGCCCTGCGTGTTGTACCGGGTCAAGCCAACGATGATTCCGCGCGCATCATCACGCCAGTAGGGGGCGAACAAGCCGGAGAAGGCTGGCACAAAGTACACGCCGCCGTTGTCTTCCACGGAGTTCGCCAGGTCCTCAATTTCGGCTGCGCTGGCGATCATTTTCATGTTGTCCCGCACCCACTGCACCAAGGACCCGGCGACCGCGATGGACCCTTCCAGCGCATACACTGCCGGCGCATCCCCAATCTTGTAGCACACGGTGGTGAGCAAGCCGTTGTCGGAAAAGACTATGTCTTCTCCCGTGTTCATCAGCATGAAACAGCCCGTGCCGTAAGTGTTTTTCGCCATGCCTTTCTCAAAGCACGCTTGCCCGAAGGTGGCGGCCTGCTGGTCCCCCAGGATCCCCGCGATGGGAACGCCCGGCAGCATCCCCTGGGGCCGGCCGTACCCGTAAACCTCGGATGAGGAAGCGATCTCTGGCAGCATCTGCATTGGAATGCCGAAGTCAGCGCAAATGTCCGGCTCCCACTGCAGTGTTTCCAGGTTCATCAGCATGGTGCGGGACGCGTTGGTAACATCCGTTTTATGCACCCCACCTTGCGGCCCGCCGGTCATGTTCCACAGCACCCAGGCGTCAGTGTTCCCGAACAGGAGGTCGCCGGCCTCAGCTCGTTCCCGCGCGCCCTCCACGTTGTCCAGGATCCACTTGATCTTGGGCCCGGAGAAGTAGGTGGACAGGCCCAGGCCGACCCGGTCCCGGTACTTGTCCATGCCCTCTTCCCCCGCCAGTTCGCGGATCACGTCGGTGGTGCGGGTGTCTTGCCACACGATCGCGTTGTACACGGGTTCACCCGTGCGCCGGTCCCACACGACCGTGGTTTCCCGCTGGTTAGTAATACCAACCGCCGCGATCTGGGTGGCGTTGATTTCGGCGTCGACGAGGGCGTCCGCTACCACCTGCCGCACGGAGTCCCAAATTTCTTCCGGGTCATGCTCCACCCAGCCGGGACTGGGGAAAATCTGTTCGAACTCTTCTTGCCCCACACCCACGATGCGCCCGCCATGGTCGAAAACTATGGCGCGGGAGGACGTGGTCCCCTGGTCGATTGCTAAAACGAATTTCTCTTCAGTCATGTTCTTTCTTTCCACCTCGTTGTGGCCGCCGCCGTCGACCTCTTCGTGCCGGCTAGAAGTTCACGAAAGGACGCACGGGCTCAACCGCTTCCCGAACTGCCTGGGCCTGTGCTTCGTCCTCAATTCCCCTTGCTTGCCTGACAGCCTGACACACCTGCCGGTACTGCTCCATTTCCCACTCGGTGGTTGCCTCATCCCAACCCAAGTATTCGGCGGCTAGTTCCGCAATCTCGGGCAGGGCCCCCAAGCCTTGGTCAGCGCGCTCGTAGGCAAGCCGGACCCTGTGGTTCAAAATGTCCTCTAGGTGCAGGGCGCCCTCGTGCGTCAAACCGAAAACTACGTCCGCCCGCAAATATTCGGGCGCTTCCCGCAAGGGCTGCCCCAAGTCGGGCCTGGCCTCAATCGTTTCGAACACCAGGTCAATGTCGCTGCCGTACCGGTCAAGTAGGTCCTCAACCTGGTGTACGGTCAGCCCTGACTGGTCTGCTAACGCCTTCCGGTTGTTCCACAGGGCGAAATAGCCGTCAGCGCCCACCAGCGGCGTCTCTTGAGTGATGCAGGGGCGCTCTTTAGCTAGTTTCTTGCCGAGGGCGAAGTCCACCGCATCTTCAGCCATCTGCCTGTACGTGGTTAGCTTCCCGCCCGCTATGACGGTCAGGCCCGGGCGCGCTTCCGTCACCGTGTGTTCACGGGTGATCTTGCTGGGCTTACTCTCATCTTTCGTGCCTGGCTGCAGCAGGGGCCGCAACCCCGCATATGTGCCAATCACGTCCTCTTCCGTAAGCTTGTCTTTTAGGACACTGTTGGCTTCTGCCAGAACATATTCAACGTCCCTTTTGTCGGCCACGGGTTCGCGCAGGTCCTGATGGTAGGCAGTGTCTGTCGTCCCGATAATCCAGTACCGCTTCCACGGGATGATGAACAACACCGACTTTTCGGTGCGTAGGAACAGGCCCACTTCGGAGTTGATCTTCTCTTTCGGTACCACCAGGTGGATCCCTTTGGAGGCCAACACGTGCAGGCCGCCGCTGGCGCCTTCCGCGCGCTGCGTGTCTTCCGTCCACACGCCCGTCGCGTTGATGATGCGCTTGGTTTTAACGTGGAACTCTCCCCCAGTTTCCAAGTCCAGCAGGTCTGCCCCGTTCACTCGGCCGACAGCGTCAGTTGTGGTTCGCACCAGTTGGACGCGGCTGGCCGCAAGCGCCCCGTAGCGGACGGCTGTCCTGACCAGCGTGATGACTAGGCGCGCATCGTCCACTTTCCCGTCGTAGTACAGGATTGACCCCCGCAGGGCAGCTGGGTCCAGGGCAGGTGACAATGCCAGGGACCCTTTCTGGGTGTAGTGCTTTTGGATGGGCACGGACCCGGGGGCGGCAGCCTGGGCCAGGGCGTCGTACATTCCCACCCCAACCGCTGAGTAGGCACGCTCCACAACGGGGAGTTTTAGCGGCCACAGCAGTGGGAACGCTTTCACCAGGTGCGGAGCGTTCTGGGTCAGCAGCAGGCCGCGTTCACGCAAGGCTTCCCTGACTAGCGGGAAATCCAGTTGGTACAGGTAGCGCAGCCCGCCGTGCACCAGTTTGGAGGACCGGGATGAGGTCCCACTTGACCAGTCCTGCGCTTCCACCACAGCAGTTTTCAGGCCGCGCGTTGCCGCATCTAATGCGATGCCGGCTCCCGTCACCCCGCCGCCGATGACGAGGACGTCAACCCCTCCGGGTTCCGCCATCTGTTTGATGGCTTGCGCCCTGGTTTCTTGAGAGAGAACTGCTGTCGGCACTGTTTCCCCATCCTTAATATTCAACTGAGCACTCAGCTGGGCCGCGGGGCCCGGTACTTACGATTAAACCCAACCTAGAATTCCCATCCCGCTTTTTGCACGCATGTGCAGGTAGCATGTTGAGGCATGAACGTTCGTGCAGCCAGGGCCGCGTGGGCGGCGTCTCTCTACTACGAGCAGGGCCTACCCATGTCCGCGGTGGCACACCATCTTGAGGTTTCCCGTTCCACGGTGTCCCGACTACTGCAGGAGGCCCGCGACCAGGGGATTGTTCAAATCACCGTGAACTCACCCATGGAGGATGGCGGCCCGATCACAACAGAACTGGAGCGCACCTTCGGCGTCCACGTTCACGTGGTCCCCACCTTGCAGGCGGACAGCGCCCTGAACCGGTTAAATGCTGTGGCAAGCGCGGCCGCTGGGCGGTTGACGGACCTGATGGGCCCCGGCAAAACCCTGGGAATCGCTTGGGGGAACACGACCTCTGCACTGGTCCAGGCGCTGCAACCCTCCCCGCAACCTGGAAGTCGCGTAGTGCAGATCAACGGGGCCGCGAACGCGCTTGACCCTGGGACGCTGTATGCGGACTCCATCATCTCCACAGCCGCCGCTGCTTTTGAGGCGACCGCCATCCACTTCCCGGTCCCCGCCTTCTTTGACTACCCAGAAACCAGGCGGGCCCTGTGGCGGGAGAGGTCGATCCGAAACGTGTTGGGCGCTATTGCGGACTGCGATGTGGCCCTGTTCAGTGTTGGTGCCATGGACCCACAACTGCCCAGCTACGTTTACTCCGGCGGTTACCTGTCGAAGAAGGAACTGTTGCAAGCCAACCAAGACGGGGTTGTGGGCGACATTTGCACGGTTCTGATTAGGGAGGACGGCAGCAGCAACATGCCGCTAAACGAACGCGCCTCCGGCCCGGCGCCCGCAGCTCTACGGAAGGTGCCCGTGCGGCTATGCGCCGTGGCTGGAGTGGCGAAAGCGGCGCCCCTTCTTGGGGCCTTACGCGCCGGGGTGATAACCCACCTGGTTGTGGACTCTGAACTGGCCCGGGCAGTGATGCGCCGCCACCGCTCTTCCGGCCAACCAGCCTGAATGAGGGCTGGGGCCGCGGGATCTGACTTTGGAATGCGCTTGCGAGTGCCTTGGAGCTTTTGCGCAGTAGATGGAGCTGATCGGTACACGCTGGGGCAAGCCCCCGCGCGTACGCATTGCCTCCAACCCACCCCCAGGAGCTCCAACCCACACGCATTCCCCCACAAAACCGCCGTTGGCGGTTGGAGTTGGCTATTTGAACCTGGAGGATTCGGGATAACATCGGTGGGGGTATTCCCATTCCTTCAGGCAGCGGCACAGGGGGACAGTATGAGACACAATCAGCGGGGTCTGTTCCAGCTTCCTCCCGCTTTCCGCAAACCGTACGCCCAAGTCATCATTTTGACGGGCCCCTCCGGCTCAGGGAAAACCTCGCTGGCCTCCCGCGTTGGGTTGCCCTCCATTTCCCTTGACCACTTTTATCGGGATGGGGACGAGGACGGAATGCCCCGGCTCAAAAGCGGGGTTGTCGACTGGGATGACGTGCGGTCCTGGAACGAAGAAGAAGCGTTCGCGGCCGTCGCCCAACTGTGCATTGAAGGCTCGGCGGACATACCCATTTACGACATTCCCAGTAACTCCCGCACCGGCACCCGCACCATGACCCTAGGGAGCAACCGGCTGTTCATCGCGGAAGGAATCTTCGCTTCCGCCCTGGTCCCCAAACTAATCGAAGAGGGCCTGTTAGCGGACGCCCTGTGCATTGCCCGCTCCCCGCTGCGCAACGCTTGGTTCCGGCTGCTGCGGGACCTGGCAGAAGCGCGCAAACCTGTTCCCACCCTGCTGTATCGGGGTGCCATGCTGGCACGCACGGAACCGGAACGCATCCGCCACTGGAAGGCTGAAGGCTGCCGCCCAGTCGGGTCCCTAGCGGACGCGGAAGGCGACATCAAACTGCTGCGCTACCGCACCCACCTGGGTGCCAGCGGAAAAAAACGCCCCAGCTAGCTGCGGCCCCTACTCTTGCCGCATTACGAGGGGGAACAGGATAGTTTCCCGGATTCCCTCACCTGTTAGAGCCATCAGCAGCCGGTCCAAACCGAGCCCCATCCCGCCGGATGGTGGCATCGCATAGTCCATGGCCTCCAGGAAGTCAGCATCTAGTTCCATGGCCTCCGGGTCGCCTTTAGCGGCTACCAGAGCTTGCTGTTCAAACCGTTCCCGCTGCACCACCGGGTCCGTCAACTCCGAATACGCGGTTGCTAGTTCAACGCCCCGCACGTACAGGTCCCACTTCTCCACCAAACCCGGCTTGTCCCTGTGTGCGCGGGTCAATGGGGAAGAATCCTCCGGGAAGTCGCGGACAAACGTCGGCTCGTACAGGTGATCGCCCACCAGTTTTTCGAACAGGACCTCCGCGATCTTCCCGTTCGTGTAATGGTCGGGCACGCCCTCGTCGTATTGGTCCGCCAACTCTAAGAGGCGTTCACGCGGAGTGTCCGGCCCGACCTCTTCCCCCAACGCTTCCGACAGGGAACCGTAAAGGGTGATTTCCTGCCACTGCCCGGACACGTCGTAAACGGTGCCGTCGGACAGGGTGACCTGCTCACTGCCAAACGCGTCGCGGGCAGCTTTCTGCACCATTTCCCGCGTCAGGGTCGCCATGGTGTCGTAAGTTCCATACGCTTCGTAGGCTTCCACCATGGTGAACTCCGGGTTGTGTGAGGAATCCGCGCCCTCATTCCTGAAGTTCCTGTTGATCTCAAAAACCCGGTCCAAACCGCCGACAACGGCGCGCTTCAAGTACAGTTCCGGGGCGATCCGCAGGTAAAGGTCAGTATCGTAAGCGTTGATGTGCGTCTTAAACGGCCGTGCCGCCGCCCCGCCCGCAACGGTTTGCAGCATGGGGGTTTCAATCTCAACGAAGTCACGGTCGTGGAAGAACTGCCGCAACGAATGCACAACAGCAGCCCGCTTACGCACCATATCCCGGGCTGCGGGACGCATAATCAAATCCAGGTAGCGCCGGCGCACCCTGGTGTCCTCCGCCAGTTCAACCGCCTCACCTTCAGCGGTTTCAAACACCTTCGGCAGGGGACGCAGCGACTTAGCCGCGAACGCCCACGCTGGCACGTCCCCCTCGGGGAATGCCATGACGGAAAGTTCGCCCCGGCGGGAAGCGATAACCCGCCCGTGGACGAACAGGAAGTCACCCA
>CAYFVT010000074.1:0-3048 GCA_964346705.1 uncultured Actinomyces sp.
CGTGCGCTCCGTTACGCGTCGACAACCAGTGTGCCCGGGGCGTGTAGCACCCCGTCCTCCCGCTGAATATAGGGGGCCGGGTTGGTGCGGTGGGTGAAACCAAAATCGTCGCTCAGCGCGGCGCGGCCCAAGCGGTCGAACCCGGCGGGAAGTTCTATGACGGCGCCCGCGGAGAAGCGGAGGTGCCGGTCGTGGTGCATGTCGCGGGTCCGGTTGGAGGGGGCGAGGACGGCCTCCACCATCCCAATCCGCTTATAGTTGTCGCCCAGCAGGTCTTTGACTGCGCGTTCGGCCTCATCCTCCCGGTAAGGCACAAGCTCATCCCCATAGTCACCTGGAACCCCGCGGGCCCCAAACAGTTTCACAGACGCACCCTTCGGCACCACTTGATCTAAACGGCTGAGCAGCCACGTCAAATGCTGCGGGCGGCCGAACAGGTAACGGTCGAAAAGGACAACCTCTTTACTCACGGCTGCCAGCGGTGCCAGTAATTGCACCCACACGTCCTCCCGCGATGTTCCCGCAGGAAACATGCCGCCTTCTAACAGTTCGCGCACCCTAGAGTAGTTCTCTGATTCGCCCACCGACCCGGGGACCGCCACCTCCACCCGGGTCAGCAGCTCCGTCAGCCCCTGGTCAGCCTGCGGGAAAAATCCCATGTAGGTTTCCTCACCGAGTAGCGACAGGACAGGTGCCAGTTCTTTGAGCGCACGCAGATCCTGCGCTGACAGTTGCGACAAGTCATCTAGCAGTGCGGGTTTCTCCGCGCGCATCCGCCCCTGCCGGTTCAGAGACAAAAACACTGACTGCCATTCCTTCGCTTCAGCTGGGGGTAACTGTTTCAGTTGGTCTACGACCGCGCCCGCCTCATCCGCCGACGTGAAACGCAGGACCCCGTGGCGCACCAACAGTTCCATTACCTCCCGGCGCAGGGCGGGCGCCTGAAACTTCGCGACGGCGCGGGAGGTTTCCGCCAACACTTGGGGCGTCAAATGAACGTTCAGCAGCATCAGAAGAAAAGCTCATTCAACTGGTCATCAAAGAACCCGCCCGGCCAAGCATCCAAAAAGTCGCCGTGGCTATCCAAGCGCAGTTCTTTCACGGTGGCTTGCCCGTCCTGGTCCTGATCCACGTACAGGACCAGCACATCCGCCAGGTCAAGGGTCCCTTCACGGATGCGGCGTTGCAGGCGCATGATCAGTGTTTCCGAATGGGTTTCCGCAATGATCTGGTTGCCGCGTCCCGCTGGGTCGGTCGATTCAATGAAGAGGTCAGCCAGTTCAGCTTGCATGCGGGGATGCAAGTGGATTTCCGGCTGTTGCACCATGATGACGCTGTCCGTGCGGGCCGACAGTTCAGTGACGATTGGCAGCACTTGGCTGACACCGAAACCGACGTCCGCGGCCGTCATCTCAACACCCGTTCGCGTATCGCGCAGAACAATCGAAGCGACGTCCCCCAAGGCCCCAGAATGTTCCGGGGAAATTGGGTTCACCACGTCCATGCTGTAGTGAACGCCCAAGGCTTGCAGGGCGGCGGAGACTGCCTCCCGCTCACTGACGTGGTCCAGAAGAAAGAACGGCATGTCGCGGGGCCCACTTCCCCCTGCGCCGGCAGCTTGCCGGCGTCTGCTGAAACGTTCCGGCGCTTGCCGCAGGGGGCCCAAGAATACAAAACGGTCCACCAGGTCAACCAGTTGGTCGCTGACCTGCCTGAACACGGGCGCTTGAGCCTGCCCCTGCTGGTTGCCTTCCGAGCGTCCCGCCAGTGCCCCAACCAGGATCCCGTCCGGGTGGAAGTAGGCGTCTGCCTGCTGCCACCAGTACAGGCCCTTCTCCCGGGTCAAAACAGCGGTCGTGTCACCCGCCGTGATGGTGACCGCGCTGGGGTCGCGGGAGGACGCTTCAAACGTCACGTCCACCCCCCGCACGCCACCCTCGGCGGGTGGGGACGAGGGCGACCCGGGTCCCGGCACAAAATCCGCCCCAACCCCCAGGTCCAAAGCCAAATCATGATTGTGCACTAGGCCAGCAAAACTGCCCAGGTCTTCCGCTTGGCCAGCTGCGGCAAACGCTCCGCGTTGCACGGACTGTTGCAGTAAAAGCAACGCTTGCAGCAGAGACGACTTTCCCGCGGAGTTCCGCCCATAAACCAGGGTGAGCGGCCGCAAAGGCACTTGCAGAACGCCACTGACAGCTTTGAAGTTCTGCAACCGCAAGCCCGTAAGCAACCGCTCCGGTACCGCCAGTGCAAGGGGCCGGAAGAGGTCGCCCTCACCCATGTCCGCGATGCTGTGCCCGGAGACCAGCTCTGCGCCTTCGGTTGGGGTGTATTCGGCGCGCATCGCCCACCTGGAAATAATCCCGGCGGCGCCCGCAGGCCGATCGGACAGGTCCGCAACCAGGACGCGTCCCTCCTTGCGGGGATCAGCGGCGCCGGAGATAACGAGCAGGAACGAGCTGGCCGCGGATCCGGCAATCAGTCCTGCCGGTAGTTCTGCAACAGCCTCCAATTTGCCTTGGGCGACTAGCTTCTGGCGCACCCGCCCGGCCTCTCCCCCACCGGTCAGCGCCGCACCCGGCAAAACGACCAGTGCTTGCCCGCCGGGGCGCACGGAGTTCGCCACCAGATCCAGCCACGCTGCCGGCCCGCCGGTCGTCTCCCCGTGCAAACCCAGGATGGGACTGGCGGGCGGCTGGCACACCACCAGGTCCCACGTGGGGCCCGCGGGCTCAGCCAGGGAGTCCCGAACGAAAATCTGTGCGTCCGCACCCGCCAGGGCCAGCCGCATGCGGGCAAGCGCGGCAACCCGAGGGTCCCAGTCCGCGCCCACCAAAACCAGGTGCCGCCCCTGCGCGAAAGCGGACCGGTGCGTCGCCAGCAGGGAGCCCCCCAATCCGCAAGCCGGGTCAAAAACCCGGATCGTGTCCGCACCGGGAGTGCCCGCAGGGATGCTTGCCAGCAGCCGGTTCAGTTCCGCCGAGGAATGCATTTGCGCCCCCGCGTACGCAACCTGATCCCCCAGTTCGGTTACGACGGCCTCAAACA
>CAYFVT010000074.1:3148-5032 GCA_964346705.1 uncultured Actinomyces sp.
ATGCTTGGCACCCGTTCCGGGAAGCAGGAGCCCGCGAAAGCGTCTGACCTGTGCTTGCTCATTTCCGGCCCCGACTTCGCCTCCCTGATTGTGTGCAAGCCGGAGCAGGCGACCCTGGCCCGGAAGGCGGCAGCCGCCCTCGAACAAGCAGCGAACTCCATCCCCCAATTCGAAGCCGAACAAGCTGAGCAAATCGCTGAAGCCACCGCAGAACTGGCGCGCGTCAAAGCCGACACCGGCGCTGTTGACGCCGCGAAGAAGGCGCTGGCAGCCGTCAAGAAGGATGACCACCACGTGAAGGCAGCCCAAAAGGAGGTGAAACGCCACCGCGCCTAACCCGCTTTTGGGCGCCCTGTCGGCCCTGTTAGCCCTGTTCGGAGTGCGACCCTTGACCATGCTGGCTGGTCACCGCGGTTAGCAGGAACACTGAGTCCGCCAGTGCGTCCACCGCGTGGCGGTAGTGGGTGAGCGCCGTGATTTCGCCCTCCACCAATTCCACCGGTTCCCGGCCTGTGACCCGGATGGCGCCCTTCAGCACTTGGATGGAGCCGGCGGGGGGTGAGTTGTGTTCCGCAAGCGTGGTCCCACCCCGCAGCGCCAGAATGCTTTGGCGCAGCGGCCCGTCGTGAACTAGTAGTTCCGCGTGGCGGCCATGGTCCGCAGAGAGCGCTTTTTCCAGTACTTCCGCTGTCCTGGCGGCTAGGTTTTCCACCGGGTGGTGGTCGGGTGCGGTGGGCATGGTTTCCTCCTTGCGGAACCAATGGCTCCTGCTTACTTACTGTTGTTCAAGTTTCAAAAATGCACGGGCCCAACCCTGGTCAGTGCTGGTTAGAGCTGGGGCAGGATCACGATCTTGCCGGGGGCGTGCGGGCCGTCCATGGCCGTGAAAGCTCCACGCACCTGGTCCAACGGGAAAGTGAGGGCAACCGGGAAGACCAGGGTGCCGTCCGCTATTTTTTCTGCCAGTTTGCTCAGGTTTTCGGCGGTGCGGGCGGCGAATTCCACGTTCAGCACCCCCAGCTCCTTCACTGCCGAGTAGGCTGCGATGGCGACCATGCGGTCTTTCGGCACCCCAAGGGCAATCCCGGCCTCTAAGGCATCTGTTCCGTGGCAGTCCATGACCGCCGTGATCGCCGCGGTCTCTTTGACCCGTTCGGCCAGACCCTCACCGTAAACAACCGGGTCGGCACCCAGGGAGCGCACGAACTCAATGTTCTTCTGACTACATGTGCCCAGGACCCGGGCGCCAGCTTGCAGGGCTAGTTGCGCGGCGACCATGCCAACAGCGCCCGTGGCACCCCCGACTAGGACCGTGTCTTCGGGGCCTACGGGGACTGTTGCCAGCAGGGACACGGCCGTCAGTCCCGCCACGTCCAACGCGCCTGCCGGGGCGTAGTCCAACCCGATCGGCAGCGGCGTGATCCTGGCGACGTCAGCGACTGCCCTTTCGGCAACTGACCCTTTGGCCCGGCCCATTACCTTGTCCCCCACTTGGGCGGGGTTGCCGTTCCAATATTGGGCGCCCTCACCCACCGCCACCACTACCCCGGCCATGTCTGAGCCGACGCGCCTTGGGAAGGGCGCCTTAGTTTCAATGAAGCCGGTGCGGACCTTGTCGTCGTAAGGGTTTATTCCCGCGGCTTTCACCTCTACCACCACTTGGCCCGGACCTGCCTGGGGCTGCGGAACGTCCTCGATCTGGATCACGTCAACGGGACCTAGTTCGTTGTAAACGGCTGCTTTCATTGTTTTTCCTTTCCCCAATGAACGAGGGCGACTTTGCTGGCGAATACAGTCAAGGATTAGTCGGGATCAGTCTGGGTCAGTCGGGTCTACTGGCTGGTGGTGGTCTAACATGGCGACCCCCTTCTTCCAGAACCCTTC
>CAYFVT010000074.1:5132-6571 GCA_964346705.1 uncultured Actinomyces sp.
ATCAGGCGAATATGGTCATCTGGCCCGGAAGCGGGGAACCCTTCCAACTCCGGGCCACCCAGAGTAATACGGACCATGGTGTCCGCGATTGGTTCACGGCGAACCACTTGCAAACGTCTGGCCCTTTTCGGGTTGACGATGGCCGGCTGGCGAACAACTGTGGTCATGGGACCCTCTCTAGAAACCCGGGGCGGGTTGGGACTGCAATGTGTTCTCTGCCTCCAACCTATCTTGCCGGCCCAACCACTGCCAGAGGCGGCCCATCCAGTCCCCCGGTAGAATGACGCGCGAAAGGGCCACCGCCACCCGCATTTTAGGAGTCGTCTTGCTGGACATAACCATTGACACCGTGGGGTCGTTTCTACGCCCTGAAGAAGTGAAAGAAGCCCGCGCCGCTTACAAGGCTGGCGACATTTCCTTAGAAGAACTAAGGGCGGTAGAAGACGAGGCGATTGCCGCCCTCGTCCAAAAACAGGTTGACCACGGCCTGACGATCGTCACGGATGGGGAACTACGCCGCCGCTGGTGGCATTTGGACTGGCTGAAAGAGTTCGACGGGTTCACCACCCACCACCTGCAGAAAGAACACCAGGGGGTTGTCAACGACATTGAACTGGGCTACATCGACGGGAAAATCGGTTACGACCCGTCGAAGTCACACCCGGAAATTGAGGCGTGGGAGTTCCTGCAGGACCAGGCCGCGAAATACCCGGGGGTGACCCCGAAGAAGAACATTTCTGGCCCCAACATGATCCTGGTCGACAATTATTTGCAGTTGGGGAAGAAAGAAGTCCCCTACTACGGGCAAGACATTGACCTGCTGATTGACGACATTGCCGCGGCATACCAGGCGGCCATCCAAGACCTGTACGACCATGGCTGCCGCTACCTGCAGATTGATGACACGTCGTGGACGTACCTGATTGATGACGCATTCCTAGCGCGCGTAGCGGACCTGGGCTACACGAAGGAGCAGGTGCTGGACTGGTTCCAACGTGTCTCCACCAAAGCGTTGGAGGGGAAGCCGGAGGACATGACGATCTCCACCCACTTCTGCAAAGGCAACTTCAAAGGCAGGCCACTGTTCTCCGGCTTTTACGACTCGGTGGCACCCGTGATTGCCAGCCTGCCCTACGACGGCCTGTACGTGGAGTATGACGATGAGCGTTCCGGCTCATTCGACCCGTGGGCGGTCCTGAAAGGTACCGACAAAACATTCGTGGCTGGCCTGATCTCCAGCAAAGCAGGCGACTTGGAAACCCGGGAACACTTGCAGCAGCGCCTGGCAGAACTGCGTGAGGTCGTGGGGCCTAACGTCGCCCTCTCCCCCCAATGCGGGTTCGCCTCCGTGGAAGAGGGGAACATGATTAGTGAGGACGAGCAGTGGGCAAAAATCGACCTGCTAGTCGAAAACGCTGACCTAGTCAGCTAAACCCGGT
>CAYFVT010000075.1:0-6567 GCA_964346705.1 uncultured Actinomyces sp.
ACCCAACCGAGGTTAATAACCTCCTGGTTCTACTCATTTTGGGGGCCGCCTTCATGGGTGCGGCCCTGAGCGTGCGGGACCTGGTGGGGGAGCGCAGCATCTACCACAGGGAACGCGCGGTGGGGCTATCCCCGACCTCGTACATCCTGTCCAAAACGGTCGTGCTTGGCGGCCTGACGTTGATCCAAGCCGTTGAGCTGGTGCTGGTCGTGCGGCTAGGCAAGAAGATGCCGGGCGAGGGCGCCATTTTTGGTAGCCAACTAGTCGAGTTGATGCTGGTGGTCTGGCTGACAGCGTGGGCGTCCGCCATGCTCGGTTTGTTGGGATCCGCAATTGTGCAAACCAATGAGCAGAGCATGCCCCTGCTGGTGGTGCTGGTCATGGTGCAACTGGTTATGACCGGCGGGCTGGTTCCTGTCACCGCCCGCGCGGGCTTGGAACAGTTCTCCTGGTTTGTTCCCGGCCGGTGGGGGTTCGCCGCGGCGGCGTCCTCGGTTGACCTGCAAGAGGTGGGTAGCGTCCAAACCAAGGAGGCCCTGTGGGATCCGGAATCCGCGCAGTGGTTGACGGACATTGGGTTCCTGTCACTGTTCATTATTGTGCTGGCAGCCATAACCGTGCGTTTGGTGCGTTTGCCTAAGGCCCGCCGCTAGGGCCGGTCCCACTGTAGCGGCAAGGCGAAGACCCGTGAGACCCGCGCGGCGGAATAGAGCTAGAAGAACAATGCGAGTGCGTTGGAGCTCGCGAGTACACGCTGGGACACGCTCCTGAGCGTACCCAGGAGCTCCAACCCACCCCCATGGGACCGGCTGCACGTGCCCAGCAGAGGGGGAGACACAATTAGGAAGGGCCCCTACCCTGTTTCCGTTTCGGTGAGTTTGTCCCACAGGAAAGACCAGGCCAGCGCCTGCATGAACGCGCGTTGCTTGTTGTCGGCGGCGCCGCCGTGGCCGCCCTCAATATTCTCGTAGTAGAGGACGTCCCTCCCCGTTTCTTCGGCTAGGTGGGCGAAGGTGCGGGCGTGGGCGGGGTGCACGCGGTCATCCTTCGTGGAGGTCGTCAACAGCAGTGGTGGGTAATCGGGGGCGGCACCACTGTCCTCCTGCTGCGCATGCAACAGGTGCAGGGGACTGTAGGTGGACAGGTGCCGCCAGTCTTCCGGGACTTCCGGGTCGCCGTATTCTGCTACCCAAGAGTGTCCGGCCAGCAGCGTGTGGTAGCGGCCCATGTCCAGCAGGGGGACTTGGCAGACGACCGCGCCGAAGTCCTCCGGGTACTGGGTGTACATGTTGCCCATCAGCAGGCCCCCGTTGGACCCGCCTTGGGTTCCAAGTTGGCTTGGCGTTGTCACGCCCCGGGCAACCAGGTCACGTGCGACGGCAACGAAGTCTTCATAAGCGCGGTGCCGGTTTTCCCGCAGGGCACTCTCATGCCACTGGGGGCCGTATTCCCCGCCGCCCCGAATGTTAGCGATGACGTACACGCCGCCGCGTTCCACCCAGGCTTTCCCGGCGACAGGGGAGTATGCGGGAAGCAGGCTGACGTTGAACCCGCCGTAACCGTAAAGCAGGGTGGGGGCGGGCAGCACTGTTTGGGGTGTGACCTGGAAGTAGGGGACGCGCGTCCCATCCAGCGAGGTCGCGAAATGTTGGGACACTGTCACGCCCTGAGCGTCGAACAGGGCGGGGGCTTCACGCACTAGGCGCCAGTCACCGGCCTGCTCTCCCCGTTCCCCCAAGTCCACCAACCACAGGGTTTGCGGGGTGGTGAAACCGGTGGCCACAATCCAAACACGGTTATCCGCAGGCGCATTGACGGCCGCGACCGCCAGGGTCAGCAGCGGGTCCCCGGCCGTAACTGAATCTGGCACGGTTAGCGGCAGGTGAGACCAGGCGGGGTCATCCCCTGTTGGCGGGTCCAGGACGCGCAGCTCCGTCACCACGTCCTTGATTATGGTCAGAACTAGCCGGTCCGCGGTGACGGTCATGTCTTCCACAACCTGGTTTGCCGTGGGTGTGAACAGGGCGTGAGCGGGCGCCTCCGGGTCTTGCAGCAAGTCCTGCACGTCCAGGGCCAGCACGGAGCCGGCTGGGAAAACACCTTCCGCCCTCTCCCATTCTTTCCGCAGCCAGACAATTGCCCACCCGTTCCAAACACTGACCTCCGCGGAGTCGGGGACGGGCAAAGCGTGCGGGGAATCCGTCGTAATGTCAGCCGGGTCAGCGGTGCCCAGGTAGTACGACTTGGAAGTGTAGAAGTCCTGCATCACCGTAATAGCGGAGTGTTTCCCCGACCTGTCCGTGCGGGTCGCGGCGCCAACCAGCATCGCTTCCGGGTCGCCAGCCAAGATCAGGCGCGAATCCTCCAAGGCTTGGCCGCGCTTCAGAATCCGGGCCTGCAGGGGGTAGCCGGAGGCGGAAACCGTGCCTTCACCCATAGGCTGGGTCAGCCAGCAGTGGTCCAGATCTATCCAACGCAAAGTGCCCTTCGCGGGCGGGCGGTAGAAACCGCCCGGAACCCAAGAGCGGGTTTCTAAGTCGAACTCCCGGGTTTCATTCGCGTCCGTACCCCCATCGGACAGGTTGATTAGGGCCCGGTCCCCTTCCGGGTAACGCACGTTCGCGCCCTGCCACACCCAAGATTTACCTTCCTCGGCTGCCAGGGCGTCCACGTCCAACAGCACATCCCACTGGTCCCCACCTTCCAGGTAGTCCTGGAAGGGTTGGCGCCGCCACAGTCCGCGCGGGTGCTTTTCGTCAACCCAGAAGTTGTAGGCGTACCCATTACGGTAAGTGGCGCGTGGGATGCGGCGCGGGTCATCCAGAATTTCTAGGATCTCCGCCTCCAACTGGCCTCGCAGTTCGGGTGCGGCAGCAACCGCGCGTTCGTTGCGTTGGCGTACCCAGGCTAGGGCGCCCTCGCCTTCCACCTCATCCAAAAATTCGGGAGCCAAATGCTGCAGCGGATCGGGAAAAGCGGGGGAGCCCATGTTGGTTTCAGTCATGTCTGGCAGCATCGCACGCGACCCTCACCCGTCGCAACGCGACTGTGGGAGCTAAACTGGTGGCGCCTAACGAAACTTGAGACGTCCGCGCAAAGGAGAGCACTGTGAGCCTGAATCTGACGAATCGCGCCCAAGAGGCGGTTAGCTCTGCGGTCCAAATGGCGACTGCAGCGGGAAACCCGCAAGTTGAACCCCTACACCTGCTGGAAGCATTACTGGAGCAGCCGGAAGGGATTGCCATTTCGCTGCTGGCGGCAGCCGGAGTGCAACGCAGCCAGATAGGTGCCCAAGTACGCACGGCCCTGGTTGCCCTTCCGTCCTCTACGGGAGCGAACGTGGGGCAAGCACAAAATTCTCGTGCATTTCTGAACGTGATCACCGACGCCCAACAGCGGGCGGAGGCACGTGGGGACTCATACGTCTCCACAGAGCACCTGCTGATTGCGCTTGCGGCTTCCGACACTGAGGCCGGCAAAATCTTGCGTGGCGACGGGGCCACGCCGGAGGAGTTGGAGGCGCAGTTGCAGAAACTCCGCCCCGAGCCTGTCACCACCCCCGACCCGGAGGGCACGTTTGAAGCGCTGAAGAAGTACGGGCGCGACCTGACGGAAGTGGCCCGCGAAGGGAAACTGGACCCGGTGATCGGCAGGGACAGTGAGATCCGCAGGGTCGTCCAGGTCCTGTCACGGCGCACTAAGAACAACCCGGTCCTGATTGGGGAGCCGGGGGTCGGGAAGACCGCCGTGGTTGAGGGGCTGGCCCAGAGGATTGTCGAGGGCGACGTGCCCGAATCTCTGCGGGACAAGACCCTGATCAGCCTGGACCTGGGAGCAATGGTTGCGGGCGCCAAATACCGGGGAGAATTTGAAGAACGTCTGAAGGCCGTCCTCGACGAGATCAAAAACTCTGACGGGCAGGTCATCACGTTTATTGATGAGATGCACACGGTTGTTGGCGCGGGTGCCTCCGAGGGATCCATGGATGCGGGGAACATGCTGAAGCCGCTGCTGGCCCGCGGCGAACTGCGCATGGTTGGCGCGACCACGCTGGATGAGTACCGGGAAAACGTGGAGAAGGACCCGGCCCTGGAACGCCGCTTCCAGCAGGTTTACGTTGGGGAGCCTTCCGTGGAAGACACGGTCGCGATTCTGCGCGGAATTGCCCCCAAGTACGAAGCACACCACAAAGTGACCATTTCTGACGGGGCCCTGGTGGCTGCTGCTGAACTGTCTGACCGTTACATTACGGGGCGCCAGTTGCCGGACAAGGCGATTGACCTGATTGATGAGTCCGCCTCGCGCTTGCGGATGGAATTGGACTCTTCTCCCCTGGAAATTGATGAGCTGCGCCGCGCTGTTGACCGGCTGAAGATGGAGGAATCCTACCTGGCGGAGTCCGACCCGGATGGTGAGGATGAAGCCACGCAAGACCGCCTGCTGAAACTGCGTGAACAAGTCGCCAACAAGGGTGAGGAACTGGACGCCCTGGTTGCGCGGTGGGAGGGGGAGAAGGCCGGCCGCAACCTGGTTGGTGACCTGCGGGCGGAACTGGATGAGCTGCGCACAGCATTTGACGTCGCCATGCGTGACGGGCGGTGGGAAGAGGCCGGGCGTCTGCAAAACGGTGAGATCCCCCAGGTGGAAGCCCAGATCGCGGAGGCTGAACTGGCAGAAATTGACCAGGCCGAAGCCGACCACGAACCGATGATCGCGGAGCGGGTTGGCCCCCAAGAAATCGCCGAAGTGATCGAATCCTGGACGGGCATCCCCACCGGCAAACTACTGCAGGGCGAAACTGAGAAGCTCCTGGAAATGGAAGACTGGATCGGGCAAAGGCTCATCGGCCAGTCGGACGCGGTCCGCGCGGTTTCGGACGCCGTCCGCAGGTCGCGCGCGGGGGTTGCTGACCCGAACCGTCCCACGGGTTCCTTCCTGTTCCTTGGCCCCACGGGTGTCGGAAAGACGGAACTGGCCAAGTCACTGGCTGACTTCCTGTTTGATGATGAGCGGGCCATGATCCGCATCGACATGAGTGAATACTCTGAGAAGCATTCTGTTGCGCGCCTGGTGGGTGCCCCTCCCGGGTACGTGGGATACGAGGAGGGGGGCCAGTTGACTGAGGCCGTCCGCCGTCGCCCGTACTCGGTGGTGTTGTTGGACGAGGTCGAGAAAGCTAACCCGGAAATCTTCAACATCCTGTTGCAGGTTTTGGACGATGGGCGTCTCACGGACGGTCAGGGCCGCACGGTTGACTTCCGGAATACCATTCTGATTCTGACGTCCAACTTGGGCTCGCATTACCTGATTGATCCGGACCTGTCGGACGAGGGCAAGCACGATGCGGTTATGCATGAGGTGCGGCAGGCGTTCAAACCTGAGTTCTTGAACAGGCTTGATGAGATCGTCATTTTCCGTCCTCTGGACCGCGAAGAATTGGGCGAAATTGTCAACCTGCAGTTGGACCAGATGGCTAGGCGCCTGCGGGCCCGCCGCATCGAGCTGGACATTACGGACAGCGCCCGCGACTGGCTGACGAAGCACGGGTACGACCCGGCGTACGGGGCGCGCCCCCTGCGCAGGCTGGTGCAGAAGGAGATCGGGGACCGCCTGGCAGTCCTGCTTCTTGGCGGGGAGGTCAGCGACGGGCAAACCGTTCTGGTGGAGGTTGCCGAGGGCGGCCACGAACTTGTCGCCACACCCGTCACTGAAGTCGAAGTTGAAGTGGTAGAGGACGAAGAGTAGCCACCATGCCCCAGCCTTATCCGGTTCCGTTCCCCCACGCGGTGGCGGCCGTGGACTCTTCTGGCGCTGCCCTGTGGGAGCAGGGTGATGTCGGCCGAGTGTTCCCACTGGCGTCGGTCACGAAGATCATCACCGCAATTGGGACTTTGCGGGCGGTGCAGGCTGGGGCGCTTACTCTCGCCTCCCCGGGTGGGGTGACCCCGTCGGGGGATGGTTTCACGGTCGCGCACTTGCTGTCCCATTCCTCCGGGTTAGCGGCCGAGGGGGACGGGCACGACTTCAGGGCCAGGCCGGGCGAGCGGCGCATTTATTCCAACCAGGGGTTCGACGTTCTGGGCGACGTACTGGTGGATGCTGTGGGAATGCCACTGACCCGGTGGATGGACCAATCCGTGTACGTGCCCCTCGGGTTACGGAACACTGTGATTCCCCGGTCCCCGGCGCGCTCAGGTTTCGGCAACGCGATCGACCTGAGCATTCTGGTTGAAGAACTGCTAGACCCGCAGTTGTTGGACCCACGCCTGCACACGGCCTTGTCGCAGACGGTGCTTCCCGGTTTGAGCGGGATCCTGCCCGGTTACGGCAGGATGCCGGACAACGCGTGGGGGCTGGGGGTGGAGGTGCGGGCGCGTAAAGAGCCGCACTGGACCCCGCCCACCCTTTCCCCGCAAACTTTCGGCCACTTCGGTGTTTCGGGTTCGTTCCTGTGGGTGGACCCGACGAAGAACATGGGCGCTGTCTTCCTGGGGGAGGAACCGTTCGGCCAGTGGCACAAGGACAACTGGCCCGCCCTCACCCAACACATTTTGGACGAGGTCGGGG
>CAYFVT010000076.1:0-6539 GCA_964346705.1 uncultured Actinomyces sp.
GGGCTACGTGTCCCTATTCACTGTGAGTTCAGGGCCCACCAGTACCTGTCGTGCCCGGATGGAACTAGCCTTAAAGACGTTGAGTCCAACGGATGAAAGCGCGAAACACCCCTATGGCTAGACAGTCTTCTCAGGACCCAGCTACCGCAGAGCTAGCTGGCAAACAGGGCAGCCCCCGAACCCGCCCGGGCGGCGGAAGGATCCTGCAGCGCCGTGCAGCGCGGGAAACTGGGAAGCGTCCGCAGCGTCCGCCCTCGTCACTTACAACAGTGCAGAAAGTGGGCCTGGTGCTGGGCCTAGTGGCCTTCCTGTTCCCCTTGGTGGTTGACATTCCGGGGTTGGATGAGCCGGGCAGCCGCATGCTGGCGATCTTCCTTCTAGCCATCGTCTTCTGGGTGACGGAGGCGATCCCCCTGACAGCAACCGCAGTTGTGGTGATCTTGCTTGAAGTGCTCCTGGTGGCAGAGGGCGCCCTATTCGACCCCACGGGCGGCAACCCGGAACTGATGGAAGCGGCCCTGCCTGCTTCCGCTTATTTCGCGACCTTGGCTAACCCGGTGATCATCCTGTTCTTGGGTGGGTTCATGATTGCGGATGGCGCCGAAAAATACGGGCTGGATAAGAACATCACGGCCGTAATGTTGAAACCGTTCGGCGGGTCGGCCCGCACCACGGTGCTGGGCTTGATGCTGATCACGGCTGTCCTTTCCGCGTTCATGTCGAACACGGCGACCACCGCCACCATGTTTGCAGTGGTTATACCTATTCTCACGTCAATCAAAGACGTGAAGGGTAGGGCAGGGGTGGCGTTAGCAATCCCGTTGGCGGCCAACGTGGGGGGCATTGCGACCCCCGTGGGGACCCCGCCCAACGCGATTGCGATTGGTGCTTTGGAAGCTGATGGGGTGAGCGTTTCTTTTGCTCACTGGACCATGATGGCCGCGCCATTTGCCTTCGTCATCCTGATTGCTTCCTGGTTTTTCCTTAGCCTGCTTTTCCTGCCCCGCGACTTGAAGATTGAACTGAACGTCGAACCGGACTGGAACATGACGCGCAAAGCTAAGGCTTTCTACGCGGTGGCTGCCCTGACCATCATCCTGTGGATGACGGAACCGTTGCACGGCATTTCTTCTAACACGGTTGGCTTCATCCCCGTGGCGCTGCTACTTTCACTGCGCGTCATGGACGGTGGCGACGTGAAGAAACTGGACTGGCCTGTCCTCTGGTTGGTATCCGGCGGTATTGCCTTAGGAACTGGTGTTGGTGCTACGGGGCTGGATGAGTGGCTGGTCCACTCCATCGGCTGGGAATCCCTTGGCGCCTTCGGGGTCCTGGCCGTGATGGCTTTGGTTGGGCTTGGTTTCGCGAACGTCATGTCCCACTCGGCAGCCGCTAACCTGCTGGTCCCTCTGGCCATATCTTTGTCCGCGGCACTGCCGGGAACCAACATGGTGATGATCGCCGCTGTCGTGGCTATCTCCACGTCCCTGGGCATGTCACTGCCAATTTCGACACCTCCGAACGCAGTTGCGTATTCAACGGGAATGGTTTCGGTAAAGAACATGGCCATCGTGGGTGTAGTCGTGGGCTTGGTCAGCACGATCCTGCTGGTGGTGGCTATGCCCCCGCTGTGGCAGATGCTGGGTTTGGTGTAAATGCATCGGGACGGGGATGAGTTGCCCCTAGCCGTGGTTATTGGCCAGGGGGAGTACTCTGTGCGCGTGGCCCGACTGTTCCGCGACAGCCTGTCTGATGAATGCATGGTTGTCACGTTTCCCGACACGCAGACCGCCGCCCAAGCTTTCGGGTGCCTTCCGGGCCCAGAACAACCAACGCCACCACCGCAGGTTGCTTTGCTGGCAGTAGTGGTGGGGGATGATACGCCAACGGCAGATGAGATGACGGAACCGTTCTTTGGTTGCCCCGCTTTCAAAGAGACGCGTCTGATCGTTCTGACCACGGCCCTGGAAATTTCGGGGGTTGCCCGACTGATGGACCGCGGGTGGCTGGACTGGGTGGGGTCAGCAGCCGAACTGAGGTTGGACGCGTTCCTAGAATCCATGCGCGCCCAAATCGCCCTCTTCCATGAGCACACCCGCAAAGACGGCGTACCCCAAGTTTCAACCCTGTTCGACTTACCTTTCACTGATTCAGAAATAATTGCGAAGGTCATGCGCAGGATTGAAGCCACTTTAGGCGCGCAACCACGCATCCACATTCCTGCCGGCGTGCATGTTGCCCGCAAGGGGGAATGGGTGGAGGAACTGACCCTGGTGTTGCACGGCTCGGTTGCCCTGATCCATGAGGCTCCCAGTGGGGACATCATCATGCATGAGGAATCCACGGGCAGAATTGTGGGCCTTCTGGCGGTCTCAGAGGGGCGGCGGGCATTCTTCAATGGAATCACCACTTCTGACGCGGTCGTTGTACGTCTGACGGTGGAGCAGCTCAACTTGGCTATCCAAGGCCAGCCGGACATTACGCTGCTGGTGGCAACCCTTTTCATTAGGTCCTTGGACCGGCGCTTACGCAGGGCGGAAGCCTTGCATATTGAAAACGTTGAGCTGTCTGAGCAGGTTCAGACGGAACGGGCCCACCTGGCTACGGCCCTGTCAAACCTTGAGCAGGCGCGTACGGAACTGTTCGCGCAGGAACGCCTAGCTTCCCTGGGGGCTCTGTCGGCCGGCGTGGCGCATGAGTTGAACAATCCAATGGCCGCAATAAAGCGGATCGGCGAATATCTGGATGAGGACGTGGCGGCCCTACTGGCAACAGCTCCCGACCGGAAGTGGTCAAAATACGCTTTGGGGGCATTACGCCAAGGCATGGACGCCCCCTCATTGTCTTCCCGGGCGGAGCGGGAACTGCGCCGTGAGTTCACTGAGATCACGGGCGACCCAGCGGTGTCTCAGCGGCTTACGTTGGCTGGTATCCATGACCCCAAGTTTGCCAAGCGGTTAGGACGCCGCGGTGGCATCTCTCTGGAAGGTGCGGAACAGGCGGCTTCAATCGGCGTGCAGTTGCGGAACCTGAATTCGGCCGCGGACCGGATCACGCGTCTGGTCGCGTCCCTGCGTTCTTATGCTCGCCCCGACGGGGATGTGCTGACCGACGTGAACTTGCACGATAACTTGGATGATTCCATCCGGCTGCTTTCCCACAAGTTAACCAATGTTGAAGTGCAGCGGGACTATGAGGACCTGCCAACGTTCGCGGGCCATCCCGGCGAGTTAGCGCAGGTGTGGACGAACGTGCTAACTAATGCTGCGGAGGCGATAGAGGAACAGGCGGAAGCCCGGGCGGCCGCCAGCGGAGAAAAGCCGGTCGCACCCTTCGGGCACATCAAAGTGACTACCAGCCAACCGTCGCCCGACTGGTTACGTGTTGTCATTGAGGATGATGGGCCGGGGATTCCGAAAGATATTTTGGCCCGCGTTTTCGAACCTCGCTTCACCACCAAGTCGGGCCAAGTGCGGTTCGGGATGGGTGTCGGGTTAGGGGTGGCCCGCAACATTGTTACCAAACACCACGGAACCATGCGCATTAACGCAGATTCTGATGGAACAACCATTACTGTTGATTTACCAGTCGCTAGGCTCCAGGAGGACCAGTGAAACTTGCAATACTAATTTTGGAGGACGAACCGGAGGTCCGCGCCGCCCTGGAGCGTGACCTGATGCGCTTCTCGTCCGTTGTCCGTATTGAGCCCGCCGAAGATGTGCCGGACGCGTGGAACGCGGTCTCAGAGATTGTTGACCGCGGTGACCTTCTGGCCTTGGCCTTGTGTGACCACAGGCTGCCGGGCACCACGGGTGTGGAGTTCATGGTGGAGCTGGCGCGCGACCCGGAACTGCCGCATACTCGCAAGGTTCTTGTTACCGGTCAGGCTGACCTGAAGGACACGATCATGGCGGTGAATGATGCCCATTTGGACCATTACATTGCGAAACCGTGGGATGCGGAGGAACTGACCCGCACCGTGCAGGAGCAGTTGACCGACTATGTCATCAAACGCCAGTTGAACCCGCTACCGTACATGGACGTGTTGGACATGCCGCGCGCGTTGGAGGCCTTCCGCACGTATGGGCGCGCCGACTAGTTTGGGTCCGGCGCCTTTGGGTTCGGGGGCGTTGCAGGAACTACGCGAAGCCGTGTCGCAGGGGGTTTCTTGGGGCGCGCATTCTGGCAGTTTCGTCACCGTGGGGCGCGGTTCCCGGGAGGCTGCTGTGCTCCTCCTTTTTGGGAGGGTCGAGGACGGGCTGACGCCCGCGGGACCTCAGGATTTGGATCTGCTTCTGTTGCAGCGCGCCCACACCTTAGGTGACCATCCGGGTCAGGTCGCTTTCCCCGGGGGGCGTGTGGACTGGGCTGATGGGGGGCCGGTAGAGGCGGCCCTGCGGGAAGCGCAGGAAGAAACTGGTCTTAACCCTGGGGGCGTGGAGGTGCTTGGCTCCTTGGCGTCACTACCCTTGCCTGTGAGTGACCATCAGGTGACACCCGTTGTTGGCTGGTGGCAGCAGGAAAGCCCTGTGTATCCCGTGGATGAAAGGGAATCTGCCCGCGTGTTCCGGGTGCCTGTGGCTGACCTGGTGAACCCGGAGAACCGCAGGACTGCCACCATGCCCCGCCATGGGCGTATGCATGCCGGGCCCGCGTTCCTTGTTGGAGGGACCACTGTTTGGGGTTTCACCGCAATCATTTTGGCGGACCTGCTAGGCGCGTTGCGGTGGGACCAGCCCTGGGACCGGGAGCGTCTGGTAAACGTTTACGCAGACCGCTAACCCCGGCCCCTAGCCCAATTGAGACTAGCCCAATTTCACTGGCCCAATTGGAGTTGGCTGGGATCCTACTCGTTTTCGCTGGCGACGTACTCTGCGAAGGCTTCCATTTTCTCCAGGTATGCGGGGACTTCTTCCTGGGTCATAGCTTTCGGCCATGAGCTGGCGCGGAAGTACGCGTCCGTGCCACCGTCCAGGAAGATGGTGGAGCCCACAAGGAAGTTCGCTGCTGGTGACAGCATGAAAATCACCCAGGCTGACACCTCGTCCGGACGTCCGAAGCCGCGGATTGGGATCGGGAAGTTCTCGATCGCCGGCGCCAGTTCCGGGTCGTTCAACTGCTTTTGCAGCAGAGGGGTCAGGATCGCGCCTGGCGCAATAGCGTTGACGCGGATTCCTTTCCCAGCCCACTCTGGGCTGACTGCAATTTCGCGCATCCAGTAGGTCAAAGCGGTCTTGGAGCCGGCGTACATGAAGTTCGGGCCGACCTTCGGCCCGGCGGCCTCCGCAATTGCGACCGCTCCTTCAATGTCCCTGGCTTTGAATGCCTCGATAACTTCGTCCGGCAGCCCGGGCATGGTGGTGGTGGAGTTGGAGCTGAAGATAACAACCTTCGCGTTGCCTGAGGCGGCGAGAAGCCCGTGAACACCCTCTAGTAGTTCCACTACACCCAGGTAGTTGACGGAAGCGGTCAGGGCTTCGCGGCCTGGGATGGGCCCAAGGCCAGCAGCGAAGACCGCGCCGTCCAGACGCCCGGATGCTAGCTCGTGAATTTCCGAAAGCGCGTTGGCCCTACCTTCAGCGCTGGACAGGTCGGCGATGACTTCAGCGTCCCGCAGGTCAACACCAATGACGCGGTGACCTTTCCACCGCAGGTCGTCGGCGGTGGCCCGTCCCATTCCCGATGCTGATCCGGTTACAACATAAACACCCATTACAAACCCCTTTGTTAGACAGTCGCTTACGCGGGACACCCAGACTTCTTCGCGGGTGGCCTACACCTAGTATCCCCCGTGGGCTTACGCTCGGCCAAGGATTAGTGGGTGATCTCTTCGTCCACGTACCGGGGGCGGGTGGCAAGCAGCCCGGTAGCCACGAAGGGGATAGAGGTAGCGGCAAGCACCAGCAGGATCGGGGTCCAGGTGGGGACAGCTGCGGAGGCCGTCCCAACCATTAGGGGCCCAGCCGCTGCCAACAGGTAGCCCACGGGCTGAACAAACCCGGAAAGGGCGGCAGTCGTGGCGGGTGCCTTGGTGCGCTCCAAAACAAGTGCTAACGCTGTGGGGAAAGCGAAACCCGCAACCGCCAAAAATACTGCCCACAACCAGGGGGTGGTGGTTGGCAGGAACGCTACCCCCAGGTAGCCGCAGGCAAGCAGGACCCCGAACGTGACAATCGCTAGGCGCAGCGCTGCCCGTCCTCGGGCAACTAGCCGGGGCATTAGCAGGCCGCCCGGGATGCCGCCAACAGCAATGATGGCACCCATCAAAGCAGCGGTGTTTGGGTCTAAACCGCCAGCGCGGAACGCGACGGGAATCCACCCGAACTGGATGTATGCCTGCATGGACTGCAACCCGAAGAACAGCATTAGTGCGACGGCGGTGGGGGAACGCCACAGTGCGCGCAGCGGGACGGAACGTGCTGCCAAGGTGGGGGGTTGACGCATGCCGGGCCGTGTCACTAGCAGCAGTAGCCACACGGCAGCCGCAACCGTTGAGAAGGCCGCCCAGATTCCCAGGCTGGCACGCCATTCTTGCCCGG
>CAYFVT010000077.1:0-6516 GCA_964346705.1 uncultured Actinomyces sp.
CGAAGGTGAATGAGGAACTGAAGCAGCATTTCCGTCCCGAATTCCTGAACCGCGTTGATGACGTGGTGGTGTTCCCACCGCTTAGCCGTGAGGACATTCGCCAGATTGTTGACCTGATGACGGGCCGTTTGGCGAAGCGCATGGAAGAGCAGGGAATGGGTCTGCAACTGACGGATGAGGCCAGGGAGCTGCTGGCGGAACGCGGTTACGATCCGGTCTTGGGTGCTCGCCCCCTCCGCCGCGTTATTCAGCGGGACATTGAGGACGCGATTTCGGAGCGGATCCTGTTCGGCAGTGTCGCCCCCGGTGATGTTGTCACTATCGGGGTGAAAGAGGTCGATGGGAAGCCGGAGTTCACTTTTAACGGTGAAGTGCAGGCGTCCTACCCGCAGCTGGATGCGCCGATAGAGGAACTGCCCGCCCTGCCGTAGTCCTACTGGTCTAAAGCCCCACTACTTAGGTGTAGTGGGGCTTTGGTCTTGGTATCATGGTTCGGCGCGTAGCAAAGGCGCTGACGACTACCAACGGAGGCCACCGACCTATGGTCAAATACGTTTACGACTTCTCCCAGGGCGATAAGGACATGAAGGACTTGCTGGGAGGCAAGGGTGCGAACCTAGCGGAAATGACCCGCTTGGGATTGCCTGTTCCCCCCGGTTTTACTATTACCACCGAAGCGTGCCGTTACTATTTGGAAACCGGGGATGTCCCGGCTCAGCTTTCCACTGAAGTAACTAAAGAGCTGCGCAAGGTGGAAGACCAGCTTGGTCGCCACTTGGGGGACGCGAAGGACCCCCTGCTGTTATCTGTCCGTTCGGGTGCGAAGTTCTCTATGCCCGGCATGATGGAAACTGTTCTGAACATTGGGCTTAACGACCAGTCGGTTGTTGGTTTGTCTGCGGTTTCGGGGGACCCGCGTTTCGCTTGGGACTCTTACCGCCGACTGATCCAAATGTTTGGGGCCACCGTCATGGGGGTTGATGGCACGCTGTTTGCGGACGCCCTGGAACAAATGAAGGAAGACAAGGGCGCCACGCTGGACGTGGACCTGACGGTCGCGGACCTGCAGGAACTGGTGGAGCAGTTCAAGAAGATTGTTCGTGAGGCAACGGGGCAGGACATGCCGCAGGACCCGCGTGAACAGTTGGATATGGCGATCATTGCTGTCTTCCGTTCTTGGAACACGGAGCGTGCCCACATTTACCGCCGCCGGGAACGCATCCCGGATGACCTGGGTACGGCCGTAAACGTTCAAACAATGGTGTTCGGCAACATGGGCGCGGGTTCGGGTACGGGCGTTTGCTTCACGCGGGACCCCTCCACCGGGCATTCGGGGGTCTACGGGGACTACCTGATGAACGCTCAGGGTGAGGACGTTGTGGCGGGTATCCGGAACACGGAGCCCCTGGCGAAGCTGGGTGAGGAAGATAAGGCTTCCTACGATGAGTTGCGTGCCATCATGCGGAAGCTGGAAACCCACTATCAGGACCTGTGCGACATTGAGTTCACGATTGAGCGCGGCAAACTGTGGATGCTGCAAACCCGTGTTGGCAAGCGCACGGCGGCTGCCGCGTTCCGAATCGCGGTTCAGTTGTTTGACGAAAAACTGATCACCATGGATGAGGCGCTGCTGCGCGTCACCGGTGAGCAGTTGACGCAGCTCATGTTCCCCCAGATTGACCCGGATGCGCAGAAGGAACTGATCACGGTTGGTATGGCTGCCTCTCCTGGGGCGGCGGGTGGCCGGATTGCGTTCAACAATGAGCAGGCAGAGTCCCTGGCTGAAGCGGGGGAGAAGGTAATTCTGGTCCGGCGGGAAACCAACCCGGACGATCTGCCCGGCATGGTGGCGGCTGAGGGCGTGCTGACAGCGCGGGGCGGAAAAACCTCTCACGCTGCTGTTGTCGCCCGCGGCATGGGGACAACCTGCGTGGTTGGTGCGGACGACCTGGTGATTGATGCGGATGCTGGCACCATGACGGTTGGCGACCGCACCTACACGGCCGAGGACGTCATTACGATTGACGGCTCCACGGGTGAAGTGTTCTTGGGTGAGGTTCCCGTCCAGGAGTCCCCTGTCACCACTTACCTGCTGGAGGGGCGCGAGGCCGGTCTGGCAGCCGCGGGTGACGATGAGGGTACCCGTGAACTGGTAGAGGCCGTTGACGTCCTGCTGACCCACGCTGACCGCGTGCGGAAGCTGGGGGTGCGGGCGAATGCTGACACCCCGCTTGACTCTGAACGTGCCATCGAATTCGGCGCAGAAGGCATCGGCCTGACCCGCACGGAGCACATGTTCCTGGGGGACCGGCGCGAACTGGTTGAACGCGTCATCCTGTCTCCCGAGGGGTCGGATGAGCAAATGGAAGCATTCACCCAGCTAGGCCGGCTGCAAAAGGGTGACTTCCTGGAAATGTTGGAAGTGATGGACGGGCGTCCCATGACGATCCGTCTGATTGACCCGCCGCTGCATGAGTTCCTGCCGGACCTGACTGAACTGGAAGTCCAGGTTGCCGTGGCGGAAGCTTTGGGTGAAGAGGCCGACCCCCACGTGAAGCAGTTGCTGGCTGAAGTGCGGGCCCTGGATGAGATGAACCCGATGCTGGGGCTGCGTGGCGTGCGCCTGGGGCTCTACATGCCGGAAATGGTTCTGGTTCAGGGCCGTGCCATTGCTGAAGCGGCTTGTGAGCTGAAGAAGCAGGGTAAGGACCCGCGGCCGGAGATCATGGTGCCCCTGGTTGCTTCCGTGCGGGAGCAGCAGATTGTTCGGGACCGGTTGGAACCGGAAATCGCGAAGATCAAAGAGAAGTACGGTGTTGAACTGGACATCCCGATTGGCGTGATGATTGAACTGCCGCGCGCAGCTATCACCGCTGACGACATTGCCCGGGAAGCGGACTTCTTCTCGTTCGGCACGAACGACCTGACACAGACCGCGTGGGGCTTCTCACGTGACGACGTGGAGGGCGCGTTCTTCCCGCTCTACATTGAGCACGCCGTGTTCGGCACCTCCCCGTTTGAAACCTTGGATATTCATGGGGTGGGGCAACTGGTCGAAGAGGGCGTACAGCTCGGCCGGCAAACCAAGCCGAACTTGCCGCTGGGTGTTTGTGGTGAGCATGGGGGTGACCCAGAGTCCATCCACTTCTTCCACGACGTGGGGCTTGACTACGTGTCGTGCTCCCCGTTCCGGGTGCCGGTTGCGCGGTTGGAGGCCGGGCGCGCCGCAGTGCTTGATAAAGGCTAGTTTGTAGTGCCTTTTGGGGCCCCCACCTTTCTGCGTTGACTTGGGTCGACGTGGGGCGGTGGGGGCTTTCCCTTTTGTTCGCCTCCCCGACTGGGTGTGCCCCCTGCGGATGTGAACAATGCTTGTCCACGGCGCGCCCCCAGTTGCGGCAAGGCGTGACACAATGGCGTGGGACCACGGGGAGGGTGAAGTTAATGTCTTTGTTTGAACTGGATGAGGGGCGTTTAGTTCCAGCCGAATTTGGGCATGAGGCCGAGGGCGGGTTTTCTGACGAGGTGCTGGAAACTGTTCGCCGGCAGGTGCTTGAAATTGTTTCCCGCCCCCTGTTCCCCATCACGTGGCGGGATGTGACGCGCCCCTTGGACCCGGAGGATTCGCCGCGGCTCACGGCGCTTGACGCGTCCGGTCAGGTTGTGGCGGTTGAGGTCGTCCGCTCTTTGAGTGCGGACCGGCTGATTGATTCCCTTTCCCGGCTGGCTGATGCGGCTTCAATGTCTTGGACGGATTTGGCCCGCCAATACCCGGGCGGCCTGGAGAGTTTCCGGGCCGGGTGGACTGCGTTCAGGCAGGCTATGCCCACTGCACCGCCGAATGGTCCCCGACTAATTCTGGTGGCCTCCAAAATTTCGCCTGAAGTGCGCCCAGCGTTGGATGTGCTGGCCAGTTCTGGGATTGAAGTGCATGAAATGTCGTTGCGGGAAACAAGCAACGGCAGGGTTTTCCTTGACGTGGACGCGGTGGGCCCAAGGTTGTACGGCCACCGGTTAGCCGTCCTATCGGAAGGGGCAGTGGTCAGCCCAGCGTTGGTTGCTGATGCGGCCAGTCCGGCGGAGGAAGCTCCTGCGCTTGCTCCCGCACAGTTGGCTCCCACGGGCACACCCACCCCAGCTGCGCCAGCGCCGTCCGCACCTGCTCCCGCTGCACCTGTTTCGTCGTCGCGTCGGTCCCGAAGGGCGACGGAGCCTGCCGCACCGTCCCAACTGGCACTTGACGAACCGGTTCTAGTTGAACCCCTTGTACCCGAACCGGTTGTCGTGGAACCTGCCGGGGGCAGGGGGGCGGGCGCTCACGCTGCTTCCTACCCTCCGCCTCCTGAACCTCCGGCTGCCGCTGTGCAGCAGGACGTGTTGGGCCGCCGCAGTCAGCCCGCATCGTTTGATCACCAGCAGCAGCCGGCGGTTGCGGATCATCCGCCCCACTTGCGCCGCCGGTCGCGCAGTCGGGCCCAGAAGGCAACCGTTAGTCACGCTGCTACCCCAGTTGGAAGCCACGCGGCGCCCGCCACTACTGCCACTTCGCCTGGTTTCACCCCTCAAGATGAAGCCCAGCAGAAGACTCAGCAGACGGGTCAGCAGCAGTCTGTGCAGCGTTCCTCTCAGGCGGGGCCCAGGTGGCGTCCTTTCCCTTCGCGGCAGGAGGTGCACACGGCGGAACCCGCACCCCCACCCCGGTTGGCGCATGATGCTCAGGGTTTGTCCGCCTTGGCTTTCGTCCTGGGGCAGGATGCGCCGCTAGCGTTGCGCCCGCAACGTCGCACCCCTGCGGGGGCGTACCTTTCGTCTCAGGGTGTTCTGATCACCCCGCAGGGCCAGTTCACGGATCCAACAGCAGCGCTGGTGGCTGCTGGCTTCCCGGGCCAGGATGGTTGGACTTCCTGGTATTTGGGGGACGCTGAGGGGCCCTCCCTGGCGGAGGCAATCGCGGAGTTGAACGAAGACTAACCCCTGCCGGCGCCCGTTATGTTGCAGGCAACCCAGTCGGACACTGCACTGTAAAACTGGTTCCGCACGTGGGGGTCTGACAGTGTCAGGTCGTGTTTGCCAGGTAAGCGGACAATGGTGACCCGGTCGGACAGCATTGCTGCCCGCTGGGTGATCAGGTCACTGTCTAAAACAATGTCGGACCTGAAGGAACGTTCGTCCAGAACTTCTTCCCCCTGGCTGCCGGTTGAGGCTAGAGCTAAAACCGGGATCCTCAGTTCCACGTCTTTCGCTATTTTGCCGTGGGCCACCAGGACGGCCGTGCACCAGGCTGCTGGGGCCGGGTAGGAAAATGGGCGTTTCCATTCGGGTGCTATCTTCCAGCCGGTGACGGCTGGGTCGTCCTCTTCCCCCACCAATTCTGGTGGCAGGTCGAAGCCGCTACCCGCCCACCCCTCCGTTAGGGACCTGTTGTAAGTGTCGAACTTGGAAGTGTTGATCACGGTTGCCCGCGGCTGGTAGTAGGCCAGTGTGCCAAGCAGTTGACGTAAGGCTGGGCGGAGCGCGGTTAGGGACTGCAGTTCCAGCCAAGCCGAATTCAGTACTAGTCCCGCCACCTGGTCCTGGTGTCTCCACGTCCACAGCGTCCCAATTAGGCCACCGGTGGAGTGGCCGACGACCACCAGTGGAATGTCTGGGTGTTCCTGGCGGATGATGTCTACGGCCAGGTCAATTTCCTCATCGTAGGTCGCTAGGTCCTCAATGTAACCAATGGTCTGCCAGGGCCGCAGCGACCTGCCATACTTGCGCAGGTCAAGGGCGTAGAAGGCACCCCCCATGTCCGCGAACCGGACTGCCTGCTCGCCTTGGTGAAAGTAGTCGTTACGGCCGTGCAGGTAGAGGGCCACGAACCGGGGACTGGTCCACTTGAAACCCCTTCTTCTTGTTGAGGGCGAGTAGCGCACCAAGGTTGCCACCACTTCCCCCTCTTCATCAGGTTGTAGCCGGATGGAGCGGGATTGGAAGCCTTCCCCCAGAATGTCTTCCTGCCAAGAGTGGGTGGGTGGCGGCTGCTTCGCGCCCCACGGGCGCAGCACGTCAACACTGTCCTCCCCGAAATCTTTACCAGTGCTTTTACCGGTGTTTTTTGGGGAAGTTTTTGCGGGTTTCTTCTTGGTCTCTTTGCCGGGCATGGCCTTCCGCCGGGCGTCTTCCACCGACTTGTGCGTTTTGTGTGCCATGACACCACCGTAGAACATGGTGCCTGACTGCGCGAGAGGCCCGAAAGTGGGGAACACCCCGCAACCGCCGACCTGTGACTAATGTGAATTCTGTTGTTTAGAGGGGTTGTTGTGGCGTAAGGTGTTGGCGTGGTTCAAAGTCTCTTGAGTCTTTTGGAGAGGGAAGTTTATGCGTAGCAGTCTGCGGAAGACAGGCAAGGCGCTGCCAAGAAGGTTGGCCCTGCTGGGTGCGGCCGCCGCGCTTGGTTTAGCACCGCTGATGGTTGACACGGCCCCCGCTACCGCGGCACCCACCGCTGAAGACGTTGAGAGGGCCAGGCAGCAAGAG
>CAYFVT010000078.1:0-2856 GCA_964346705.1 uncultured Actinomyces sp.
TCAACCAGGTAGATGCCATTAGTGGAATCTAAATCTTCGATTATCCACATGCCCTCCGCGAAACGGAGTTTAGCGTGAACAGCGGAAACCGTTTTTGTTGGGTCGGGTAACTCGATTGCCTGCACGGTGTCCGCATCACCGCGGATACCTTCCGGTAGTCGCCGCCCAATGATGACCGTCTGCCGTGTCAGGGGAATAACTTCGGATGGGGAAATGACCAGTTCCCCCAGTGTCTTGCTTCGTCGCTTGGCTAGCACCGTGCGGTCGTCTAACTCATCCAGGTCCGCAGGCAGTGAATCCTCGGTTGTGAGCGACTGGCGCGGCTGGAACGGACTGACCCAGGCACCAGCCTCCGACCCCGCAGGAGCCTCCGGCGTTAAAGGTTCAGGGGTCAGGGGGCCCGGCGCTACTGGCTCTGCCACCGCCAGGTCAGGCACATCAAGCGCGGGCAGGTCGGGTGGGGGCAGGTCAACCGGGGCGTCCAGGCCAGCAGGCGGGGGCAGGTCGATGCGGTCAGAGAAACTGGGGGCGTCTTCCGGCGCGTTCCTCTTGTCGAGGGCGGCCTGCACTTCCGGGTTGTCCATGCCTTCAAACCAGGCCAGCAGGTCCGGGTAAACGTTCGGGTGCCCAATGATGTCCACCCACAAGTCGGGACGGTCCTGGGCCAATTGGAACAGGGTGGCCGCATCCGTGTCTGGGGGAAGAGAATTTTTCTGGCTCATAGTGCTCGCAATACTACTTCTTCGGTTGAGATTTCGGTATGAAAGAGCGTGGCGACAGCCGTGCACGCAGCCGTTTACTGACGGTAAACCTTTGGCCCAAGTCGCGCCGGGCTTGTGTGGCGGCCTGCCAGGTCGCGTCCGTGTCTAGTCTGATCGGGTCAACCCAAGCGAAAGCAGCAAAGTCAGCCGCGCCCGCCGCCCACTGGGCCGCGGGATCGCCCGGCGCCAACACACGCGCCTGCTCAATCCGGGTGGCGCTGGCCGGGGACCGCAACCCCAGGTCCGTCGCGTAATCCAAATATTCAGACCAGGCCCCCACAGCTGCCCGGACTGGGCTGGGATCCCGTTTGCGCCGCTGGCGGCGAATCACTTTCGCACCCGTGACTGCTAGAAGGGGGGAAGCCAAAATGAACAGGGCCAGAACAGTGATCCCGACATAGCGAGCCACCTCGACCGCTTCACCCGGTGCAGCGTTCTCGGAAGCCGCGTCCGGGGCCTGTCCTTCCCCCACACTCGGTTTTGGTTGTGGAGGCGGCAAGGCGCGCACCGTATCTTCAGGAACGTCCGTCCCGTGTTTCGGTGGGGATTGCTGCTCCTCTGTTGGTTCCAGAGCCACCTCATATTGCGGGGTGACATCAAGCGCAGCCCATCTGTGGTCTTCCGCGTTTTGCACTTCCACCCAGACCGCCATGTCAGCACCCTTGCAAGTGGAGACAAGCACGTCCCTCTCCTGTTCAGAGTGGCACACAGTTAACTGTTCCTCACCGTCAGGCATGGCTAGCCTGGCGCCTAGGACGACACGCGCGTTGAATCCCATCTGGTTCGCAAGTAAAGCAACAGCGGCAGCGAACTGTTCATCATCCCCCACGGCCGCCACTAGCTCCTCGTCTTCCGCATCCTCGCCAGCCTGCTGTTGGCGTTCAACCAAATCAGTAAACAAGACATCCACGCGGTCCAGAGAATGACCCGCGCGGGAACGCTCAAACTGGTAGTCAGCGCTGCGGCCTTTAAGGTCATCCAGCCACTGCTTGTCGTCTTCCGTCAACCCGTGGCTGAGGTACCCGCGGGCACGAAGTCGGCGGACCAGTTCTAGTAGGCCCGCGCCATCATCCGGCTGGCCTTGGGCTTTCACCCACTGTTCAACTGAATCCGGGACCGCACTCAAACCCCAGTCCGCGGTCCCGGGGGTGAAGGACGCAACCTCGCCCTCGGGCAGCAGATACGGGTACGCATCCAACCGGTAACTGTCGCCCTCCGTCAGCCCCCTAGTCACCAGGCCAGTATCCGTTGTCCGATCAAAGTAGAAACCATCGTTGAGGGCGGCCTGGTGGGGACCGGCGAAAGCGATCTGCGCTAAAGCGCCAGGCACCGGGACCCACACGCCCTCATACTGCCGTACACGCACGTCAACAGTCGTGGGCCCAGTGTCAGCCAACTGATATTCGCTGGCGGGCACCAGTGCGGGCAAGCGCAGAAACTCGCCCCCATCCACCTGACTCCCCTCCGCCTGCGTGACAGCGAACATGTGTCCGTCGTAGTCCGGCATGGTCGCCACACGGACCCGGTCAATCCGGGACCCGCCGTCAAGCTGTTCCACAGTGAAAAGTTCTTCACCGTACATGTCGTCGCCGAAATAGTTTCGGTACTGAACAAGGGGGCTCTGCTGTGCGGCCGAGCTAACCTGGGGGTCAACAGTCTGCCTGAAGCCGGCACTGACCCGGCCGTCTAGTGTCGTGGGGGCAACCAGCAGACTGACCCCAAGGGCCGCGCCCACCATCAGCACGCCGAGGGCGCCGCGAACCAGCCGGATCGTGTGCCAACGGCCCTGCACCCTGGTTGTGACAGACCCCTGGACTTGGCGGACCTGTCGACGCCGTGTCGCTAAGGGGCGCCACACTAACCACCCGAAAGCAAACGCAAGTACCGCAATGCCGGTCAGCCACTGCAACTGGGACGCCTGCGTGTCACCGTATTGGGTGCGAATGCCGAAAAGTAAACCGAAAACCACGGGGACGGCAGCGACTAGGGCAGCCCCCCAGGCTGTGCGCCCACGCCACACCATTGACAAGGCCACCACGGTTGCCACTAGAGCCAGCAGGTAAACAGGCGCTAAAACAACGTGGTAGGTGCCAAG
>CAYFVT010000078.1:2956-6460 GCA_964346705.1 uncultured Actinomyces sp.
TTCAGAACCCCGGTCATTGTTGCGACCTTCTCAGCATCAGTTGGCGCAAGTCCTCCAGCAGGGCCACCGTGGCGATGGTGATGCCCCCAACTTGCCGCAGTGCGGGCTTGGCATAGCGGTCACACTGGACAGCTAAGAGTGCAACGTCCGGACCGAAACTCAAAGTGGTGCTACGCAGGTCAGTCAAAGAAACCTGGGAACCGGTGACAACCACCGCGATAGAGGCTTCTTCAGCACTGTCAGCCGCAACTTCCACCAAGTGGGGAAGACGGTTCGCGTTCCCGCTGGCTTCCACGCCAGCCAAGTCATCTAACAGGGGCCCAGCACCCGTCGTGGCGATGGTGGTGACAGCGCTCAGCCCACTTGCAGCCAATTGCGGCAGGGGCGCCCCCGCCGCGAAACGGACACTGCGCCCATCCTGAAGTGCCCGCAGGCCGAAGGAGCCCGCCACGGAAACAGCAAGCTCAAATTCGTCCTCGTCCTGGTACTCCCCCGCCCTGGTTGACAGGACGATGAGCATTTCGCTGCGCACAGTTTCTTCATACTGGCGGACCATGAGACGCCCAGTTTTGGCGGTGGATTTCCAATGAATGTGGCGGCGCTGATCCCCCGGCTGGTATTCGCGAATGGCATGGAAGGAAAGGTCGTCGGGAACAATACGGGCGTGGGGTTCCCCCTCTAAATCCCGGATCAGCCCCGAAGTTGTGGCGGGCAGCGCCGTCGTCTTCGGGTAAACGTACACGGTGTGGCTGCCCGGCCAGACAGTCTCACGGACGAAAATGCCAAGGGGACTGGACTGGGTTGTAGCCGGCGGACCAACTTGAACCACGGCTCGTTTCTGGGTGGGAATGTTCAAGTCCTCATTGAAAGCAGCTCCGGCCCGCAGGAAGGGGATTCCGACCTCCACCAGCCCCGCACCCACTGGAAGAGTCAAAATGGTGGGAAGGCTGACGCCCCGCCCCGCGTTCTGCACGGAAAGTTCCCCGCCGAGAGGTTCCCCCACCTCCACCCGGTCCTTAGCCACACTGACTTGAACTTGAAAAGAGCGGCCGCCCAGCAGAAACAGGAGCGCCACTAAAACCAGGACCAAGCCCGCAACGCCGGCAGCGACCAGCGGCATCCACGCCAAAGGGAGGCCAACAATCAGCGCAGCAGCAACTGTTGCTAGCAGAAACCAGCCGCCAGGCGTTATGGTTTCCCCCGCCCACTTCGCTGCCCTGGTGGCCTGCTCCTCCACGCGGAACAGCCACTCTTGGCGGCGCACCCGCTTGGAAGGTTGTCCCCCGCGGGCACGAAAAATTGTTTCAGTCCGGCCCGTACCCGTCCGGAAAGTGCCTGTCCTGGACGTTCCGGTCCTGAAGGTGCCAGTACGGGAGGTGCCAGTACGGAAGGTTCCAGTACGTGAAGTCCGGTCGCGGGCGGCCAAGACTACGCGCCCTCACCTTCCGTGGGTGGGGGCACATCCAGCAGGATCTGTCCGATCACTTGCGCGGCCGTGACACCGTCAAATTCGGCTTCCGGTTCCAGAATCAGTCGGTGCTCCAACACGACACCCGCAAGCGCCTTCACGTCGTCTGGGGTCACATAGCTGCGCCCCTGGGCGGCCGCCCACGTTTTAGCGGTCCGCGCAAGCCCCATGGCACCGCGCACACTAGAGCCGAGTTTAACTTGCGCCGCGTCGCGGGTTGCTTCCACGATCCGCCCAATGTAGTCAATGATTGCGGGTGCAATGAACACCTGGTTCGCCATTGCAGTTAGGGCTTGGACGCCCGCCGGGTCAATGACGGCCTTGACGGTTTTCTTTCCTGTGCCCACCCCCTGCAGGATCCGCATGGTGGCGGCTGCATCCGGGTAGCCCAGGGAAGTTTTGATCAGGAACCGGTCCAACTGCGCTTCCGGTAGACGGTAGGTTCCGCCCTGCTCGATGGGGTTCTGCGTCGCGACCACCAGGAACGGCTCCCCCACGGGGCGGGTCACCCCGTCCACGGTCACCTGACCTTCTTCCATCACTTCCAGCAGCGCCGACTGCGTTTTGGGGCTAGCCCGGTTGATCTCATCCGCTAAGACGACGTTTGCGAAGACCGGTCCGGCGTGGAACTCGAATTCCCCGTCCCGCTGGTCGTAGACAGTGATGCCCGTGACGTCGCCCGGAAGCAGATCGGGGGTGAACTGGATCCTACTGGAGGTTCCCCCAACCGTTTGTCCCATGGCGCGCGCCAGGGAGGTTTTGCCGGTTCCCGGTACGTCTTCCAACAGCAGGTGGCCTTGAGAGACCATGGCGGTGAACGCAAGCTCTATGACATGGCGTTTCCCCATCACTACCTGGTCCACATTGTCGACCAGGGTTGCGAACGACGTTTGGAACCACGCCGTCTGTTCATCTGTTAGCGTCATCGTTTCCTGTTCCTGTCGTTTGCTCTAGTCATCTTCGGTCTCCTCCGGATTCTCGGTTTCCAGATCAGTAGGATCGGGATCCTCCGTTTCCGACTCGTCCTCGTCTGGTTCGATCTCCACTACGTAGCAGGACCACTCCAGCTTGTCGTCATCGCCGTACTTCGCCCCATCAGGCAGTCGAATGGTCCAAGTGTGCGTCGTCCTCATCTCGCTCTCGGACGTCGGAACTGGATCGCCAGAAACCGGCCCCTCGACAGGGCTGGTGGGCCCCGAGTAAACGATCGTGAACCCGGGCTTCTCCGGAACCACGTTCCCAGCGCACTTTTTCCCTGACGCCGCTGGGAACGTGATCGACAACGGCTTCAGCTCCGTCCTGGGAGTAAGGGCCGACGGTTTGGAGCACACGTCGTCGCTGTTGCAACCGAAAATGTTGAGCGTAGGCAAGCCGCCCTCTCCCGGATCCGGGATCAACGATTTCCAGTCCAGCACCTTCCCGCCGCCGTTGGAGTATTTCAGCTTGTCCGCGCCATCTGGGCGTTCGGGGAGCTTCCCGAGGAGCTCTCTCCACTCGAAAGTGGTGGGGGTCTCAGAGCTTATGGCCGCATCAACATAGTAGGAGCCGTTCCCGGGCGCTTCAATGTCACGAACGGACGTCTTTCCGGACTCTCTCGCAGTCCCGAAGACCTCCCCGTCCCGGCGCGTCTCAACCTCGACCCCAATTTCCTTGCTGCGACCATGCTTCACTTTGTACGAGGCCGTGAGGGACGGGCTCCAATCCTGCCCACTGTCCGTCCCACTGAACCTCGCTCGAATGTCGCCGGGGTCGGCGCCGTTGTAGTCCTCAATGGTGACGGTGGCGGTTCCGGTCCCGTCGCTGGAGAGATTTCCTAGGTCCAGTCGGATTGAGGGGGCACCAATGCCGCCAAGTCCAGTCCACACCAGGGAGGCCCCTTCGTTTGATCCGCCGGCAATTGGAGGAAGTGGCAGCGCCGAGACAGGAGTAATAGTTACCGAGCCACTACCGTTGTTCACCCCCACGTCCACCTTCACAGTTTCTGTTCCACCAGTCGCACCCACAGGAACTGAGCCGTGGCCTGAAACCTCGAGCCT
>CAYFVT010000079.1:0-6451 GCA_964346705.1 uncultured Actinomyces sp.
CGAAGGCCGGCGCAGAGGTGGCGGCCGACAAGGTGAAGGACGCCTTCGATAAGTAATGAATCGTGAACTTAGAGTCCTGGGCCCCGCGGTATATACCGCGGGGCCCAGGACTCTACTAAACGTCAATAGTGACGGGAGCTAGCGGACAGATTTGATGGGCAGCACGAAGAACGACGAAGCGGCGACCATGATCGCTGCGAAAATGAACAGTGACGCGTAATTACCGTCGAATGTATTTAACAGTGCCGCGGCCACAATTGGGCTGAGTGCCTGGGGAATATTGGTGGCCACATTCAGAACGCCAAGATCCTTCCCGGCGTCCCCCTGAGAAGGCAGCACGTCAACCATTAGGGCCATGTCTACGGCTGCATAAGCGCCGAAGCCCAGACCTACCACCCCTGCGTAAATGAGCATTCCAGTCACGTTTGGCGCTATCAACGGGATCATCAAAGCTGCAGCCATCAGGATGGAAGACGAGAAGACGAACACTTTGCGTCGGGCCAGCTTGTCAGACAGTTTCCCGGCGACCAGCGTGGACACAACCATGGTGGCCGCTGTGACGAAGGCAAGGATCCCCGCAGTGGCACCGGCCTTTTCTGTAGTCATTCCCAGATAGTCGATCAAGATATACAGCATGTACGCCTGGATGCCCTGGTAGCCCAAGAACATCACAAAGCGCCCCGCGAACGCCCAGGCGTAGTCTGGGTGCTTGCGTGGGCTGACCCAGAAGGACTTCACAAACTTGCCCCAGTCCATGGGTTCCACAACCATGTCTTTGGAAGAGTAGTCCCGGTTGAAGACCACGAAAAGTGCTGCGGCAACAATTATTGCGATTCCAAATATCGTGTAGCCCAAACCCAGGCGAGTCACCAGGTTTCCAGCCAGAATAACGCCCAAGGTCATCCCTACGGACGTTCCGACCCCCATCATTGCTGACGCGGTTCCGCGACTGTCGGTTTCAAAACGGTCAGCAATAATGGTGCTGGCCGGACCCTGCAGGGCGTTCAAGGCGATTTGCGCGATCACCCACGCGATGGTGATCCAAAGGATGGAGTGTAAGCCCGGCAGGCCGATCAGGATAAGGCCGCCGACGACCGCGCCGAGAAGAATGTAGGGTGCACGCCTTCCCATCTTTGATCGGGTGCGGTCAGAAAACGCACCGACGATGGGCTGCGCGAAGAGCGTCGCAAACGAAGAAGCGGACATGACAATGGCAAGGTTGTTGACCTTCTCAGCCGGGTCAATAAGTTCCACCTGTGCCGGCAGCAGGATCGATATTACGCCCGCGTAGGTGGCGAAGAGGACCGTGAAAATGATCAGCATAGACAGCAGAAGCGTCTTCCGCTGGGTGCCGGTCACCGTGGGAGAATTGACTGCTTGGTCCTGGGAGGCCTCCACCAAGGCTTCCTCTTCGGCTGCAGGGTCTGGTGGTGCAGGTAAAGTCATTGCTGCTCCTTTGCAGGATAGGTTCGGTAGGTCTGCTCAGTGGCTCGCTGCACAGACGGCGACAGTGCAACTATAGGTCTGAACCTCCGCTAGTTCAAGAAGTAAACTAGCGGTGTCGGGTCATGTTGTTCCAGCCGAGGCCTCGGCACGTACACCGGGGAGGGTCTCGAGGTTCGACAGGTGCTGGTGAATTAGGTGGTCAGTGGCGCCCACTCGGTTTGCCCTGGTGCCATGATGAGCGGGTAAAAGTTCGGTTTTATGACCCAGCGCTAAGGGGCCCGCTGCTGGGTTCAGACTGTCCCGAAACTCTTCTTTAATTGCGGCCACTATGTGCTGCCAGTACCCGCCAAGAACGACCGCATCGGGGTCGTACATGTATTGGGCGGACAGCAGGAAACGTGCCACGACGGAGGCCGCTGCGTGCAGGGCATCTTGGCACGCCCGGTCCCCAGAGGCAGCGCGCTCGATCAGCCTTTCGACAGCGGGCCCTACGCCAATCTGTTGACCGAGCGCACTCAGGCCGGCGTTTTCCAGCAGTGCAAGTGGGCCCGCCAGTGCTACGAAGCAGCCTCGAGCGCCGCAACAACACGTGGGACCGTTGGGATCCAGGGGATGGTGCGTAATGATGAACGCTAGGCCGCTGCCTCCTTCAAATCTTTCCCCTTCGTGCATCACACCTCCGCCGATGCCCGTGTCTGCTTTCAGATAGATCATGGTCCTGGGAGGTTTCTTCTGCGTCTCCAGCAAATTTAGGTATTCGGCGTGCGCCCCGACTAACGCATCGTTGACCAGTTGTAGCTCCTTCGCCAGCTGTGGCAGTTCTTGGGTCAGGATCTGCCGAGCGGGCACGTTTTCCCATCCAAAATCGCTGGAAACCAGGATCATGTCCGCGCTGACGGGGGCAGGAATGATCGCCGTCGAGCCGACAACCTCTATGGACATATCGGCCGCCCAAGCCAACGCGTCCTTGAATAATTCCCTGCCCACTCCTAACACCTGTTCGGGGGTGCCCCCAAGGCCGGCGTGGGAGTTTGATTTTTCAAACATCAGCTGGCCAGAGAGGTCCGTCAGGTGCACCCGGAAGTCATCCACCGTTAGCTCACCCGTAAGCACAGCCCTGCGTCCCCGGGCGAGGCGGATTTTTGGTGAGGGACGCCCAACCTTCAACGTGTCTGCCACTTCTTCCACGTAGCCTTCGGTCAGTAAGGGGCCAAGGAGCCCTGTTATGGCAGCGCGGGAAAGCCCCGTTCCAGTCGCAATTTCGGAGCGCGCAGCTGCCCCGACCCCTCGAAGAAAAAGCAGAATGCGCTGCATGTTCAACCGGCGCAGGTCGGTGGTATCTAGAGGCTTGCTAAGGGGCATGGTCTCCTATCACGGACCCAGGGGCATTGCGGAATGGTGGCGCTGGCGGCTATTATCATCCTGGACACTGAGAAGTTTACGCCCTGGCTCGGCGCAAATGTCCACGGCGGCGACGTTACCGTATTGAAGACGATATGAAAGTAACGGTGCCCTCAAGATGGATAACCTACTGCTTACAGCCCCCGATGGAACGCGCTTTCGTGATTTAGATCACGACGGGATAATGGCTCCCTTTGAAAACCCAAATTTGACGCCTGAAGAACGTGCCGAAGACCTGGTCGGGCGCTTGTCCCTTGAAGAAAAGGTTGGGCTGGCGTATCAAGCCATGATTGAACCCGGCCCGGACGGCGAGCTGCTGCCAGACGGCGAAGGAATGTCGGGAACGCCGACGCGTGAGTCAGTTTTAGAGCGAAAGATTAACCACTTCAACGTCCTAGTAACTCCGTCGCCGCGCTTGACCGCCCGCTGGGTGAACCGACTCCAAGAATTGGCGGCTCAGACACCCCACTCAATTCCCGTCACGCTCTCCACCGACCCTCGCCATTCGGGGGCGCAAAATGTTGGGGCGGCGATCACCGCTGGTGCCATGTCAACCTGGCCAGAGCCCCTGGGAATGGCTGCGATTCAGGATGCTGAACTGGTACGCACGTTTGCCAATATTGCCCGGCAAGAGTACTTGGCGGTGGGTATACGCGCGGCCCTGCATCCTCAGATTGACCTGGGTACGGAGCCTCGATGGGGGCGCCAGTTCCACACCTTCGGTAACAACGCAGAATTCGTGGCGGACGTAGCTGCCGCATACATCCAAGGTTTCCAGGTGGATGCGGACCTGGGGCCCGAGTCGGTAGCGACCATGGCGAAGCACTTCCCGGGGGGTGGTCCGCAGCTTGATGGGGAGGACCCACACTTCCCGTACGGGCAGGAGCAGGTCTACCCCGGCAAAATGTTCGACTACCACTTGGTTCCCTTTGAACGGGCCATCGAAGTAGGCACGTCCGCAATAATGCCTTACTACGGGGTGCCGATTGATTTGGAGCTGGATGGCCAGCCTGTCGAAGAGGTTGCTTTCGGTTTCAATAAACAGATTCTCACGGGTCTGCTGCGGGATAAGTTGGGGTTTGAGGGCGTCATCTGCACCGATTGGGGGCTGATAACCGACGCCGAAATTCTTGGAAAGATGCTGCCAGCACGCGCGTGGGGCATGGAGGATGCCACCCCCCTTGAGCGCACAATCAAAGCGATTGAAGCAGGCGCGGACCAGTTCGGTGGTGAGACGACGACCCACTTGCTGTTGGAGGCAGTGCGTAATGGCGCGGTGGAAGAAAGCCGGTTGGACCAGTCCGTTTACCGTCTATTGCTTGTCAAGTTTCAGCTGGGCCTATTTGACAATCCGTTCGTTGACGAAGATGCGGCTGAAAGCATCGTCGGGCACGCGGATTTTGTGAAGGCCGGCCTTGAGGCTCAAGCCAAATCGATGGTCTTGTTGAAAAACGATGGCATTCTTCCGCTGGCTGCTAACCAAAAGGTTTACGTTGAAGGATTTGACGAAGATGCAGCGAAAAAGTTGGGGACGGTGGTAGCAACGCCGGAAGAGGCAGACGTAGCTGTGATCCGCCTGCCTGCTCCTTTCGACCCGCGTGATGACCTAGCGCTAGAGGCATTCTTCCAGCAGGGCACGCTGGAATACAGGCCAGGGCTGATCGCCCGCTTGCAGCATTTGGCGAAGAGTGTCCCTGTGGTCATCGATGCCAATTTGGAAAGGCCAGCAATCCTAACGCCCCTAGTGTCGACTTGCGCCGCGATCTTAGGGGATGTGGGGGTAAGCGACCAGGTCGTGGCCGAGGTGGTGATTGGGGATCGGCGGCCTGAAGGACGGCTTCCCTTCGAGATGCCACGGTCAACGGAAGCCGTCTTGGCCGCGGATTCCGACGTCCCTAACGACACGGAAGATCCGCTGTTCGAGGCCGGCTACGGCTTGAGCTATCAGGATTAGAAAACCAGATATCGATGGAGATGGAGTGAAAATGGTGAAGAACTCAGAGTTCGTTGAAGTGGAGACTCAGGCGGGCACGGTCCGCGGTTGGTGGCGCGCAGGAGGCGACGGGGAGCAGGCCCCATCGGCAGCATTTTTAGGGATTCCGTTCGCGGAAGCCCCAGTAGGTGACCTGCGGTTTCAAGCCCCGGTCCCGAAGGCACCCTGGAAGGGCGTCTTGGATGCACTGGACTATGGGGCTACCGCACAAAGGGGGGACCCCGGCGCCACGTTGATTCCTGAGCCCTCCGTGCCGGGGGAGTCGACGCTAAACGTCAACGTGTTCACGCCCTCGCCCAACCCCGCGGGGGAAGAGGGCGGCTTGCCTGTGTTGGTTTACATCCACGGCGGCGGCTACTTCGCAGGCTCTCCGGCCAGCCCCTGGTACGACGGGCGCAATTTCAACCGAGACGACGTTGTGACAGTGTCAATCTCTTACCGGTTAGGCTTCACGGGGTTTGGCTGGATTGACGGCACTGTGCAGAACCGTGGCGTCAGGGACTGGATGGCCGGCCTGCAGTGGGTGCAGGATAACGTCGCCCAGTTTGGGGGTGACCCAAGCCGGGTCACTATTGCGGGTCAGTCTGCGGGGGCGGGTGCAGTTGTCTCACTGCTGGGGATGGAGGTCGCCCAAGACTTGTTCCATCAGGTCTACGCCATTTCCACCCCCATCCCAGATGTCACCCAGGCAAGGGCAGAGAAGTTCGCCGCGCTCATGGCTGAAAAGTTGGGGGTTCCCCCGACCCTAGAGGGATTCTCCTCCGTCTCAGAAGACCAGATCCTGCAGGCGCAGGCTGAGCTGAACGACATGGGCCCGGAGCAGATGACGGAGATGCTGGAAACGGGTCTGAAGATGGGACCCACAGTTGACGGTGACGTCATTCTCCGGCCAACCTTCGACTCCCTGAAGGCGGGTGTAGGGGCGGACAAGCACCTGGTTATCGGGACAACCGATGATGAGATGACCATGGTTCTATTTGGCCAAGAAGAGCAGATGAAGGACGTCCCCGAGAGCCTTCTACTTGCGCAGATGGGGGTGCCGGAGGCAGCCCAAAAGGACTACGTGGATGCGAATCGGGACGCGGCAGAAAAAGGAAAACACTTCCTGGCTGGCCGCGTGATCACGGACCGCATGTTTAAGGTCCCCACGCTGCGAGTGCTGCGGGCAAGAGAGGGAGCGCCGACGTGGGCGTATAGGTTCGCATGGACTTCCAGTCAGTTCGACGCAGCGGTCCACTGTGTAGACGTCCCCTTCTTCTTCGACTGCCTGGACGGGCCCAGCATGGATGCGCTAACGGGTCCAAACCCCCCTCAGTCCCTGGCGGATCAGGTTCACGGCGCCGCTGTACGGTTCATACGGGAAGGGGACCCGGGCTGGCCCGAATACACTGAAGCAGACCCCGTGGTTCGGATCTGGGACCTGCCGACCGTCGAACTGGTTGACGCGTATGGCTCCGTGACCCCTCTGCTGACTAGCTGAGTTAAGGTTCCAGCGCGAGGCCGCTCACGGCAGTTTCTGGGCTGCAGCCCCACTACTGCCGTGAGCGGCCTCCGCCTAGGCTCCCTCTTCCTCCGCAGCTTTGAGGACGCCAAGCTGCTGGTCCCGCTCGG
>CAYFVT010000080.1:0-5055 GCA_964346705.1 uncultured Actinomyces sp.
CTGCAAAAACGGTGTGACCCGTAGAACCGAGCTTACGAACCAAATCAAGTGCGAAGGGGTTACGGGAACTGGTTACCAAAACACGCATGGGGACCTCTTCTTCAAAGATGAAAATACTCTTTTTGAGGCTACCAGCCGACAGCGGAACCCGCGGGAATCGGGACAAAAAGCGCGCCTGGCCACACCCTCCAAAAGTTCTCCAACCATGCCTTGAAACTATCCCGGGGAACGACCTAGGGAATGGTCCGGGAATAGTCCAAAGGAATTACGGGCGCCGTGCTCAAAGGTGCGCGCGACCCTAAGCCGATAGTCCCAGACGGGGTCCGCTGCCCCCAGAATCCGCCGCTTAGCGGTCCTGCAGCGCCTATTACGGCGCCTGGGAGTCGGGGCGGTCGATAGCCTTAAAGCAGTCACAGGAAACGGTTGGAAACACGGGCCGGGTGACGCGGCCTAGGAAACGGTAGGAGCCACAGGATGACAAAAGAGGCCACTGCTAGGTGGTGGACCCCACGGAACATCCTCTTGGTGTCAGCCATGTTTGTTTTCGGGGCCGTTGCGGGACTGGCCATCTATACCTTCGTGTACGCCAAGGGCTTGTCCTACTTGTCCACCGATCCGGATGCTTGCATCAACTGCCACATCATGGAAGAACAGTACGACAGTTGGCTGACCGGGTCGCACCACAACACCGCCACGTGTTCTGACTGTCACATGCCGCACGACAACTTTTTCCACAAGTACTACGTGAAGGCGGAGAACGGGTTCTGGCACGCCTTGAAGTTCACGACCGGTGACCACCCGGAGAACATTGTGGCCCGCCCCGTATCTAAAGGGATAACCAACCAAGCCTGCCTGTACTGCCACGCAGACTTCACTGAAGATGTGCGCCATCCGGGCGCTGGCCTGTCGACGGCCACCAAGAATGAAGACGAAATTTTCGACTGCATCCGTTGCCATTCGGATGTGGGACACGACTGAAAGTACGCTAGGAGAAGATCATGAGTGACACGGCGAAACCCGCCAAGAAGTCTTTCAGAAAACCCGCATTACTGATGCTGGCTTTGCTGGCTGGCTTCGGGGTGGCGTTCATCATCGTTGCCCTGTTGATGAACATTTCGGATAAGAAACAGGAGCAAGCCGCTTCCCCCGCACAGATTGTGGCGCTTGACGACACGGTGGTGGACCCGGCTGTATGGGGACAGAACTTCCCCGTCCAATACGAGGCCTATATGCGCACCTCAGAGTTCACGCCTGATAACCACGGTGGCGTGATGGAACCCCACGACGTTGAGGGGGACCCAAGGACTGAGGTTAAGTCTTCGAAACTGGAGGAAGACCCCCGACTGGTGACCATGTGGGAGGGGTACCCGTTTGCTAAGGACTACCGTCATGCCCGCGGCCACGCTTACATGATGGAAGACCAAGAGTTCACCCTGCGTAACCGGGACTTCGACCAGCCGGGAACGTGCGCCAACTGTCACGCTTCAATGCCCGCCGTTTACGATGAGCTTGGTGACGGCGACGCCATAAAGGGCTTCGAGATGATGGGCACACTGCCCCTGGGTGACGTGCTGGAGATGGCGGACGGCCCCATTGGCTGTATTGACTGCCATGATCCCGAAACCATGGATCTTCGGATTTCTCGTCCCGCACTGATCAATGGTCTGGCGGCCCTGAAGAAGACCGAGGGCATTGAAGACTACGACGTGAACCGCGACGCGACCCGCCAAGAGATGCGGACATACGTGTGCGCCCAATGCCACGTTGAGTACTACTTCGCTGGCGAAGACAAGGTCCTCACCTTCCCGTGGGGTGAGGGGCTGGACATTGATGAGATCTGGGACTACTACATGGAAATTGGGCACGTGGACTGGGAGCACGCTGACACTGGCGCTCAAGTTCTGAAGGCCCAGCACCCGGAGTTTGACATCTGGTCGCAAGGCGTTCACGCGGAGAACGGTGTTAGCTGCGCTGACTGCCACATGCCTTATGAACGGGTTGGGGCGAACAAAGTTTCGAACCACCAGATCACCTCACCGGTTGCGGACCTGAATGGCTCTTGCGGCACCTGCCACGCGGGTGACACGGAGGTCCTGGATAAGCGGATCACCACCATCCAGGACAGGTTCATTGAGTCCCGTGACCGCGCCATGGACGCACTGGTCGACCTGATTGCTGACATTGAGAAAGCTCAGAAGGATGGGGTGGATCCGGAGTACATTGCGCTAGCCCAGGAATTCCAAAACAAGGCCAGCTTCTACGCTGACTACGTTTACTCTGAGAACTCCTACGGCTTCCACGCCCCGGACTATGAGCAGCGGATCCTCAGCCAGTCGCTGGACGCGGCCCGTAAGGGACAGATGGCGCTGAATGGGGCAACCAAGCAGGAACTGGAGCCCTCACAGGTCACAGCTGACAACCTGAACGCAGCCTTACGTGTCACCAAGGCGAGCGCAGATAGTGACAACTAGGGATACGCCCGAACAGCTTTCTGCGGCCGAAGCGGAGGCGGTGCTGGAATACCTGGCAACCGCTCCGCCGGCCGCACAAGGCTGGGCACTGCGGCAACAGGCCGCCCTCCAGGCCACCCTCGACCAAACGGCCGACAGTCAGGCAACGCTAGGTCAAGTGGAGTTGGATGCGGCGGCTGGGGTCATTCAAGATGGGGCCAGTGAAGGTGAGGACTTTGTCTTCGCCGGCGAAGTTGCTGGCGACGTGGATGAATCTGATGACTTTTACGATGGGCTTGAAGAGGACGATGATGTCCTGACCCGCCCTCGAAAAAAGAGTCAGGCTAAAAACCGGCAACCCCAGGCGACCGGGCAGCCAGACACTGCGGGTGCAGGCGCGGCTAAGGGTGCTGCCAACAGAGGACCTGACAAGAAGAGCAGGAAGATCTCGGCGTCCGCACGGTGGGCGATTGTGGCAGCCGTGATTATTGGAATCGTGGCGGGTATCTGGTGGGCGGGACGCCCCGGCCCTGTTGCCGACATGGGAGCACTTCCGGAAGGGCACCCGGACCTGAGCCAGATGGGGGAAAACCCTCACGCCCGGGTTGATGTGGGGCAGGCCGCTGAGAAGATTGTCGCTTTAGAAACGGCTCTGGCTGATAACCCTGACAATGTTGACGACCTTCTTGAATTAGGGGTAGTTCACTTCGACTTGGGGGACACGGAAGCGGCTGGCACGCAGTGGAAGCGTGTACTGGAATTAGAGCCGGAAAATGTGACGGCACTGTACAACATGGCTTTCCTTTACCTCTCACAAGAACCCCCGGATGCTGCAGCCGCGGAAAAGGCGTGGCAAACGGTGATTGAGGCCGACCCTAAATCCGAGCTGGCGCAGGCAGCTGCTGAGAACCTAGCGCACTTGGAGGAGACGGGGATATCGGACTCCGATGATACTTCGCCTGCCAGCGGGGACTCCGACAAGTAGCGGAAACTGGAAATAGATGGACACAGTTTCGCTTCCGCTAGCGTTCCTGGCGGGCCTGGTTTCTTTCGCCTCCCCCTGCTTCTTGCCGGTGGTGCCCGTGTTCCTGGCGTACCTGACCGGCGACAGTGGGACGGGCACTGCCCGCCCAGTTGCTGCCGGGTCAGTTGCCGCCGGCCCAGTTGCTGCAGCCTCAGGAACCCGCAGGCTGGCAGACATGCCCGCAGCGGCGGGGTCTGCGGGTGGTTTCATTACGGCTGCCGACAGGGTCTCCGCCGCCCGCACCCCGCAAGCAAGCGTGACTCGCACCCGGGCTCTGGTGAACGCCGGGGCTTTTGTGGGCGCGTTCATGGTGGTGTTTGTGGCTCTTTGGGTTGCGGTCGCCACCTTCGGTTTCGTGGTTGGGGGCGCAAAGTCCTGGTTCCGCATCATTGGTGGAATCATCATCATCATTTTCGGGGTCGGAATGATGGGCTGGCTGCGCGTCCCAGGACTGCAAAACACTTGGCGCCCCCTAGAGCGGTTGGGTGCCACCCGTGCGGGGCCAACACCCGGGAAGTCAGCCCTGCTTGGGCTGGCGTTCGGCGCAGGCTGGTCGCCCTGCATTGGGCCCGTGTTGGGGGCAATCATTGGGCTGGCGCTAACCACAGGAAGCATGGCTGCCGGCACCGGGCTGCTGGTGGTTTACGGCTTGGGGTTGGGGTTACCGTTCCTGCTGCTGGCCTGGGGTTTCGGCGGCTTAGCGGGCCGGTTGACCTGGTTGCAAAGCCACCAGCGGGGGCTACAAATGTTCGCTGGCATCCTATTACTGGTGGTCGGGTTTCTGTTGCTGGCGGACCTGTGGGCACCGTTGACGGGTTCCCTTTGGGGCGGGTTCTAAGGCCCAGGTTGTGGCCCAGGTTCCCGGTAGAATTGAGGACAAATGAGCGATAGCACTGCCGATTCGGCACCCACCGTAGTCATCGGGGACGCAAACGACCCGCAAGGCCCACATGAGGACCGGCATGTTTCCGTGGGGGAGTTCTTCCACTGGATCTACCGGTTCTTCTACTCCAAAACCGTCGGTTTGATCCTGATCTTGGCGTTCGCGGTGTACGCCCTGTTAGGGTCCGTGATCGCGCAGACGGGGCCTGAAACCATGGCGGACCCGGCTGCCAAAGAAGATTTCCTCAGCCAGGTTCAGGGGATTTATGGTGGCTGGACCAGTATTCTGGCGGCTCTAGGTTTATTCAACGTGTTCACGTCCATAGGGTTCTACGTGGTCGTTGCGCTGCTTGCCCTGAGCATTTTGGCGTGCACCGTGCACCGGATCCCCGAATTAGTGCGCCGTAAACACAGTCCGCGTGTTCACGTGGCGAAACGTTTCTTCGATAGGGCCCGCTACCGGGCGTGCGTGCCAACGGAAATGCCGGCTGAACCCGCCCTAGCGCAAGTGGGGGACGTGCTGCGCGGGAAACGTTTCCGGGTTATTCCGGACCCCAAAGAACCCGGCCGTGCCCTTTACGCGGACCGTAACTCTTGGGCGGGCATCGGCACTGTGGTTGCCCACGCTAGCTTCATTATCATTCTGCTCGCTTTCGTTGTCTCCGCACGTTTCGGGATAGAGGACCAGTTATCTTTGCC
>CAYFVT010000080.1:5155-6423 GCA_964346705.1 uncultured Actinomyces sp.
GATGAGGGCGTGCCAGCACCGTTGGAAGTTGTGGTGGTGACCCCGGCTTCTGGTGCTACCGCATCATCCGTTCCCTTGGGGGCGGCCCTGTTCGAATTGTATGACGTGGAAACGGACCAGCACTTGGGTCAGGCACTGTCCCCGCAGGGCGGCGAAGCGGAGATTGAAGGCTACAAGTTTAGTTTTGAACGTGAACGCCAGTACACGGGGCTCACCATGCGCCAGGACCCGGGTGCGTGGTGGATGTGGATTGGCTCCATTCTGCTGGTGGTGGGCATGACGGTGACGTTCATGTTCCCCTACCGCAGGCTGTGGGTGCGGGCTGATGTGGATGAGGGCCAGCAGCCCCCGACCCGGATCAAGTTCGGCTCCGTTGCCCGCTTCGACCATGCTTACCAGAAGCTGTTCCAAACGGTGATCGACCAGGTGGATCTGGCGGTGGAGGCAGAGCCGCCAAGTGGTGATTCAGGAACCAACCCGGATGTGGAGTTGGTTATAGTACAGGAGGACCAAAATGGGTAGTACCCCGCAAACGTTGGACTATATTTTGTTGGCAGCCGAAGTGTTCGTGGTGCTGGCGTTGATCACCAACCTGGTGGTTATCACGGGCCGGAATGCACGCCAGAAGGTGGGGGTTGCGGCCGCGAAGGAGCGGACCAAAGTAGCCGTGGGCGGTTCGTCCTCGGACAGTACTGCCAGAAATGCGAGCGCCAGAAACGGTGCGGGCGTGACCCGTGCGGGGGGAAGTGAGAAGCGAGGCCTGCCGAAGGGTCTTGCCCTGTACGCCACTGGGTTCACGTTCATCGCTTTTGTGCTGCTGGGCATTTATTTGGCCTGGCGGGCTCTGCTGAGCGGTTATGGGCCTTTCGCGAACCAGCATGAGTTCGCTGTCTCCTTCGTTTTCGGCATTCTGGGTGCATACCTGGTGGCGGAATACATTTACCAGGTTCGGGCACTATCCCTGGTTGTACTGCCAATTGCTGCGGCACTGCTGCTTTATGCGATGAGCTTGGAGACCGACATTAAGCCGCTGATTCCAGCCTTGCAGAACAACCTGCTTCTCACCTTGCATGTTGGGTTCGCCATTGTTGCCTACGGGGCTGCCGCCGTGTCCTGTGGTGCGGCGATCCTGTACCTGATTTACCCGCACCTGAAGTTCAAGAAGATGCCGCCCAGGGACCTGTTTGATGACTTGGGGTACAAGGCCGCGACCGTCACTTTCCCGCTGCTGACCATCATGATCGTGCTGGGTGCGGTGTGGGCGAACA
>CAYFVT010000081.1:0-6169 GCA_964346705.1 uncultured Actinomyces sp.
CTAGACTAAATGAACCAGAATCACTCGTGCTGCCGATTACACCATACCCCAAGGTATTCGCCGGACTGCCCCACCGAAGAGGCGTGGAAGCCAGCGAGAAACAAGCCTACCGTAGCCAGGCAGGCCGCTCAAATAATGGCACGGTAGTTTCCCTCACACCCCACTAGAACTGGAAGGCCCGCAAACGCGCCAGAGTCGCGTCTTTACCCATGATTTCCATGGACTCAAATAACGGCGGGGAAACGCGCCGCCCCGTGAGCGCAACCCGCGGGGGTCCGTAAGCAAACCTGGGGCGTAGCTCCATTTCCTCGATCAGCACCTGCGATAAGGCCGCCTGAATCTCGTCTGCCACGAACTGGTCGCCGTCTAATTTTTCGAGGGCGGCAATAGTCGCTTCTAGAACTGCTGGCGCATCTTCTTTCAGGGTTTTGCGGGCTGCGTCCTCCACCTCAATAATGTCCCCGTCCGCGAACAGGAACGCCAGCATGGGCGCTGCTTCTGCCAACAGTTGCACCCGCGTCTGCACCAGGGGTGCGCCCAGGTCAATGATTTCCCGCTCCCGCGCGCTCAGCGCATCGTAGTTGTCGGCGCTGACCAGGCCTTCGCTGTGCAGGAAGGGGACAATGCGCCGGGCGAAGTCGTCCTCTTCCAACATGCGAATGTGGCTGGCGTTGATGGCGGTCGCTTTCTTAATGTCGAAGCGGGCCGGGTTCGGGTTCACATCCGTAATTTCGAACGCGTGCGACATTTCTTCCATGCTGAAAATGTCCTCATCCGGGCTGATCGCCCACCCCAGCAGCGCCAGGTAGTTCAGCAGCCCCTCCGGGGTCATCCCGTTGTCCCGGTGCAGCAGGAGGTTCGATTCCGGGTCGCGCTTGGACAGTTTCTTGTTGCCCTGACCCATCACGTAGGGCAGGTGGCCGTATTTGGGGATCCGGTCTGCGATTCCCAGTTCGACGAGGGCGCGCATCAGCACAATCTGGCGCGGCGTTGAAGACAAGAGGTCTTCCCCCCGCAGCACGTGACTGATCTTCATCAGCGCATCATCCACGGGGTTAACCAGCGTGTACAACGGGTCCCCGTTGCCGCGGACAATCACGTAGTCCGGGATGGAGCCACCTTTGAAGGTGACCTCCCCGCGCACCTCGTCATCAAACGTAATGTCCTCTTCGGGCATGCGGACGCGGATGACGGGCTGGCGGCCCTCCGCCCGAAATGCGGCTTTTTGCTCTTCGGTTAGGTCACGGTCGTAGCCGTCGTAGCCGAGCTTCGGGTTGCGGCCGGCAGCCTTGTGGCGTGCTTCGACCTCTTCGGGGGTGGAAAACGATTCGTACGCATACCCGCCCTCCAACAGTTTCTGAACAACGTCCGCGTAAATGTCCATGCGCTGCGACTGGCGGTAAGGGCCGTAGTCGCCGCCGACGCCCTCGCCCTCTTCCCAGTCCAACCCCAACCACTGCAGGGATTCAATGATCTGGTCGAAACTCTCTTCGGAATCCCGTTTCGCGTCCGTGTCCTCTAACCGGAACACAAACTGGCCCCCAACGTGTTTCGCGTACGCCCAATTGAACAGGGCGGTGCGGATCATTCCCACGTGCGGGGTTCCCGTTGGGGAAGGGCAGAAGCGGACGCGAACATCCCCCGCTGCATTCGGTCCAGTTTCAGCTATGGCAGTTTCTGTTGTAGTCATGATGCCCAAAGCTTACCCGCAGCCCAGGTGTGTTGGAATAATAGGTATCCAACGCGTCCTGGGAAGGAACCTACGCATGCTGCTGCCACACGCAACTGAAGGCGAACTTTACGAGGCCGGGTCACTGAAATGGACCGGTGTTACTACGGAGGCCGGGCTACCGACCATTGGCGCTTGGGTGGCGGAAATGGATTACGGTACCTCCCCCGCCGTGCAAGACCGACTGATCCGGGCCGTGAAAGACGGCTTCCTGGGATATTTGCCCAGGTGGGCGGGGCCGGAAGTGACGGAAGCATTCGTGCGTTTGTCGGAGCGCCGCTACGGTTGGGTCGTTCAGCCCGAATGGGTGTCCCTGTCCCGCACCGTGCTAACCGCACTGCGGGCCACAATTGAGCATATGACCCGGCCGGGCAGCCAAGTGATTGTGCCGACGCCTTCTTACATGCCGTTCTTGACCATCCCCGGCACGTTCGACCGGGACGTGATTGAAGTGCCATCCCTTCACGACCCGAAGGCGGAAACGGCGGAGGAAGCCTGGTCGCTGGACCTGGACGGCATCCGGGCAGGCCTGGAAGCGGGGGCCGGTCTGGTGGTGCTTTGTAACCCGTGGAACCCGACGGGCCGCGTGCTCAGCGTTGCAGAACTACGCGCCCTACATGACGTTGTTAAGGACTACGACGCTCTGGTGTTCGCGGATGAGGTGTGGTCGCCGTTGGTGTTAGATGACCCGGCCTCATTCGTTTCGTACGCTTCTTTGGGTCCCACGTTCGCGGAGCACACGATCACCGCACAGTCGGCGTCTAAAGCGTGGAACATTGCGGGCCTGAACTGCGCCCAAGTTATCCTGCCGGACGCGGACTTGCGTGCCCGGTGGGAAGAGGAAGCGTTGCAGGCATGCTCGGGCGTGATCGGCCTGGGGGCGGTCGGCGCAATTGCTGCCTACACGGATTCGGACGACTGGTTGGCCGCTGTAATCACGCAGATTAACCAGAACCTGGACACGCTGGAAGAAGCCATTGCCGGGACAAAAGTCGACTACTTCCGCCCGCAAGGCACATACGTTGCCTGGTTGGGGTTCGACGACTACGAGCTGGGCGGCCTGCCCGTCGATATTTTGCGGGAACAGCACCGGGTTGCCGTCAACGATGGGGTGACCCTGGGTGAGCCTTACGCGAACTGGATCCGCGTCAACGCGGCCGCCAGTCCCGAACCGTGGCAACTGGTTGTCGCCGCGATTCAGGACCTAGCGCACAGCTAAAAGTAGTCTGTTACCGGCGGACGACCGGGTTGGACAGGGTGCCAATCCCCTCAATGGTGATGTCCACCCGGTCCCCCGGATGTACTGGTGCTACACCAGCGGGTGTGCCAGTGAGGATCACGTCGCCCGGCAGCAGGGTGAACGCGTGGGAAGCGAATGAGATCAGTTCCCGCACCGGGAAAATCATGGAGCCCGTGTTGTCCTGCTGGCGGACTTCCCCATCAACCTCCGTGGTGATGTCCAGATCATCCACATCCAGGTCGGGGTCGACCACAATCCAGGGGCCCAGCGGGTTGGAAGTGTCAAACCCTTTTGCCCGCGTCCACTGCCCGTCCTGCTTTTGCTTGTCGCGGGCTGTCACGTCGTTGGCAATGGTGTAACCAAAGATGACATCATCCACCCGGTCGACGGGCACGTCCTTAGCGATGGTCTTGATGACGACTGCCAGTTCGCCCTCCGGCTCCACGTGGTTCGTCCACGGGGGCAAGATGATCGGGTCGTCGGGCCCCGTCACGGCGGTGTTGGGTTTGATGAAGAGGACGGGCTCCTCAGGTGTTTCCGCACCCATTTCTTCCACGTGAGCCGCATAGTTACGTCCCACACCCACCACTTTGGATCGGGGAATAACGGGGGAAAGAGGGCGGACCTCATCCAGCTCAAACACTTCACCCGTCGGCTCAATCTGCGTGAACAGCGGGTCCCCCCGCAGCACAAAGATCCGGGTTGAGTTGTCTTTTAGCAAACCGTACTTCGGCGAGTCGCCGTCCGAAAATCTAATTATGCGCATACCCCGATTCTAGCGCGTCCCCGCGCGACTGGCCGCCTGGGGCGCCCATTAAAGGGTGCAGCACTTCCTCATGGGAAGATGGGGTTATGGCTGCTAACACTTCGCCCTCGACCACCAGCACACCCGCCACGGCCCCCAGTGCGCCTTTGAACGCCGCGTTGGACCGGCTGGAGGATGCGGGGTTAGAAACTGACGAGGACGCCCTTTACGACGCCTTCAACGACTGGGCCGAGGAATCCGGCCGCCCCCTGTACCCGCACCAGGAGGAGGCGCTTCTGGAAATTCTCAGCGGCAACCACGTCATAGCGCAAACCCCCACGGGTTCCGGGAAGTCTCTGATCGCCCTTGCCGGGCATTTTATTTCCGCGGCGCGCGGCGGCCGGTCATATTACACAGCGCCACTAAAGGCTTTGGTGTCGGAGAAGTTTTTCGACCTGGTTGACGCCTTCGGCGCACACAACGTTGGCATGATCACGGGCGACATTTCATTGAACCCGCAGGCGCCAATCATTTGCTGCACGGCAGAAATCTTGGCGAATCAGTCCCTGCGTGAAGGCGCCGACTTAGATGCGGACTTGGTGGTGATGGATGAGTTCCACTTTTACGGCGATCCGCAACGCGGGTGGGCGTGGCGCATCCCCCTGCTAGAACTGCCGAACCCGCAGTTCGTGTTGCTCTCCGCAACCCTGGGTGACACGACGGACTTGCGCGCGGAACTGGAGGCACGCACAGGCCGCGAAACGGCCCTACTTTCGGATGCCGAACGGCCGGTTCCCCTGGAGTTCGACTACCTGGTCGATGAGCTGCCCGTCGTCGTTGAACGGCTAATCGATGAGGACCGCGCCCCTGTATACGTCGTCCACTTCGCCCAAAACGATGCGGTCAAAACTGCGGTCGACCTGGCCCGCACTCTGAAGGTCTCCAAGGAACAGCAGCGGCAGATTCGGGACGTCCTGGCCGGCCAAGAGTTAGGCCGCGGCTTCGGCAAAACCCTGAAAGACCTGCTGTTGAAGGGCGTTGGCGTGCACCACGCCGGGATGATTCCGCGCTACCGGCGCCTAGTCGAGCGCCTGGCCCAACGCGGCCTGTTGCGCGTCATTTGTGGCACGGACACCCTGGGGGTCGGCATCAACGTGCCCATCCGCACGGTGCTGTTCACGTCGCTGGTGAAATATGACGGGCGCCGCTCCCGCCACCTGTCCGCCCGGGAGTTCCACCAGATCGCGGGCCGGGCCGGGCGCCCAGGGTTTGACCCGGTTGGTTACGTGCGCGGGATTGCGGCCGAGGACGAGCTAGAAAAAGCCCGCCACCAGGCCCGCATGACCGCCGCCCAGGAAGCGAAGGACGCCGCTAAGCAGCGGAAGCTGTCCAAGCGCCGCGCCCCCCAGAAGAAAGCTGGGGAGGTTTCTTGGACGAAGGGCACGTTCAACCGCTTGCAGTCCGCCGGGCCGGAAGTGTTGCAGCCCCGCTTCCAGACCGGGCATGCCATGGTGCTGAACGTTCTGCACGGCGGGGGCGACGCTGAAGGTCGCCTGCTGCGACTTGCTGAGGAAGGCCCCCAAACCTCCAGCGCCCAGGAAGACGCGGAGGCCTCTAACCGGCATCTGCGGAACCTGGGGGACGTGTACCGGTCCCTGGTGCAAGCGGAACTGGTGGAGCGCGTCCCCCTGCCCGAACCTGCAGAGGATGGGCGCCGAACCACGATTCGCGCTGCGGGTGATTTGCCGGATGATTTCGCTTTGAACCAGCCCCTAGCGCCTTTTGCTCTGGCGGTTTTGGACATTTTGGACCCGGAGTCGCCCTCGTTCGCCGCCGACGTTATCTCCGTCATTGAGGCGGTCATGGAAGACCCGCGCCCCCTGCTGTTCGCCCAGCAGCGCGCCGCCCGCGACGAAGCATTCCAGGTCATGCGCCAGGACGGCGTCGACTTTGAAACCCGCCGTGACCTGGTGGCGGAGATCAAGTGGCCGCAGCCTCTGTCGGAGGTGATCATGCCCGCCTTCGACGTGTTCAGCCAAACGAACCCGTGGGTGCGCCACAATGAGCCCTCCCCCAAGCGCGTGCTGCGGGAAATGGTGGAGGACGGCCTCAACTTCAGCCAGCTAATCGACCGCTACAAACTGACAAACTCTGAGGGCGTGGTGCTGCGCTACCTGTCCGACACCTACCAGGCTCTGCGCCAGATCCTGCCCGAGGCGTTCCAAACCGAAGAGGTCACAGCCATCATTGACTGGCTGCGGGAACTGCTGGCCTCCGTGGACTCATCGCTGCTGGATGAGTGGGAAGACATGATGGAAGGCCGCTTGGACGCGGCGCGTGACCGGCAGGCCGGCACCCAGGTTGACGCCACTGCTGAGCGTGCTTTTGGTGCCAGCGAGGACGGGACCATCCAGTTCGCCCAAAACCGTCAGGCCATGCGCGGCGCCCTGCGTGC
>CAYFVT010000082.1:0-5987 GCA_964346705.1 uncultured Actinomyces sp.
TTGGCCAACGCCATCGGCCGCCTGACCGGCGCCGTCTGCCAATTGCCACAGGCCGCCCGCAAGCTCCCCAGTGCCGCCCGCCAACTGTCCGATGCCGTCGGCGGCTTGATCCGCGCCGTCCGCTAACTGGTCGGCCCCGTCGGCTAGGGCCAGGCTGCCCGACTGGGCTTCCTCGGTCCCATCCGCTAACTGGCGGGCGCCATCCGCGGCGACCCCAAGTTGAGAGCCCATCTCACCCAAACCACCAAAGATGCCGGTGACGAACTCGCCCGTCATCATGTCGCCCAAGGCGGCGGTGGCTTTCCAGACCTCTAGTTCGGCCTCCGCCCCTTCTGCGGCGCTGGCCCCCGGCTGCATTTGCAGCAACACCGATGCTTGCACGGCGTCCGTCAAAGAGGACAGGGAAGTAACGTTTGCCGAAAAGTCCTGCGGGATGAACACGGCGGCAGCGTACTTACCGGAGATCAGGCCGGCCTCCGCGCCCTCAGCCGTCGCCATTTCCCAGGCGAACGGGCCATCCAACATTGCTAGTTCGGCGGTGAGTTGGCGACCCATCGGTGCCAACTGGCCTTCCAGTTCAACCGGTTCATCATTATTGACTACCGCAGCGGGGATCGCTTCCACTGCCGGTGGCCGGATCACGATCAGGCTGATAGCCACCAGCGCCAACGCCACCAACGCAGTGACAGCAACAGCCAGGGCACGTTTAGCCTGCGGGGAGCGAACTTGGTTTGTGGGAACGGTTGGGGCCGACATTAGCGAACCTCCTGCAACACTTGCTGATTCAAAGTTAATACTTGCCAGTCCTGCGACCAGGATGACTCCAAATTAGGTGGCATGGTTGGCGTGCGGCTGGCGCCCACCAGCAGCACGGGGCCGCCCTCACTCACCGGAGGAATATTCGCCAGGCCGCGGGCGGCGTTCAGGTTCTCACCCAGCTCGATTGCCAGGACGGGGGCGCCCTCGGACATGGCGCGACGCGCCTGTTCGGCAACGCGGGCTGCGCCCCCAGTGTTGGGCGGGCCAGCCTGAATGTAAGCAATCTTGCGCCGCACGCCCGCAGCACGTTCTGGGACCAGCAGGTCCAGGGCTTTCACGGTGCCACTGATGGGAACCTCTCGACCTGACAGTCCGCGCAAGACGGAACGAACGGGCTGAGCGTCGCCAGTGATCAGGAGCGACTGGCCGGGGGGTAGTAGTAGGGAGACGGGATCTTCGCCCTCGTCCATCACCAAATCCGAGGCCGCGACCGTGTAGGGGACGCCAGGCCAGGAACGCAGAGAACGTTGGCGCATCACGCTTTCACCCTCAACATCAAAGACTGGCAGCGCCCGGTCCAGCCACTCGGGCAGCCACCAGGCTTTGTCCCCCAACCACACCATGATGGCGGGGATCAGGGTCATGCGGACAACGAACGCGTCTATCGCCACGCCGACCGCTAGCCCAAACGCGATGGGTTTCAGGCTCATGTCGCCCTCCGGCACGAACGCGGCGAACACGGACACCATGATGATTGCTGCAGCCGTTACGACCTTTGCCGAACCCAGGAACCCACTAATGACTGATTCGCGCGCTTTCCCAGTGTGAACGTAGTCCTCCCGCATTCGGGAAACCAGGAACACTTCGTAGTCCATAGACAGGCCAAACAGGATTCCCATGGTCACAATCGGCATGAAGTTAATGATCGGCCCCAGGCGCGTCACTTGCAGAACATTAGCCAGGAAACCCCATTCAAAGACCAGTACCGTGATACCGAAGGTGGCGCCGATGGTCAGTAGATAGCCGAGGGCGGCCGTCACCGGCACCGCAATTGAACGGAACACGATTGCCAGTAGCACCAGGGACAGTCCAACCACTATCAGTGCGAAGGGGAGCAGGGCGGCAGTGAGCTTCTGTGAAACGTCAATCCCAACCGCCGTGTAGCCCGTGACCGCGATGTCCACGTCGTACTTGGCTTCCAAATCACCGTGAATACCGCGCAGGGCGTAAACCAGGTCTTCAGTCTCTTGAGAGTCAGGCTCCCCGGTTGGGATGACCTGAATGATGCCCGTGTCAGCCGTTTCGTTGGGGGTGGCAAGGGGGACGGAGGCAACCCCGGGAAGCGCTTCAATCTCTCGCTTCAAGTCCGCCATCAACCCAAGCGGATCAGTGGAAGTGACAATCGGGGTCATCACGATCAGCGGACCGTTATAGCCTTCCCCGAAATTGTCCGCGACCTGTTCATAATTCGTGCGGGCCTCGTTCCCTTCCGGGAGGACGCCCGCGTCCGGCAAAGCTAAACGCAAACCCAACGTGGGAACCGACAGGGCACCTAAAGCGACCACAATGACGCCCGTGGTGATAGCCGGGTGGTTGGTTGCACCGCGAACCCAACCCTGGAAAAAGCGGTTCGGTGTTGGGGGCGCTAGTGAAACATCATCCTCATCCCGCGCGGGTTCCGCCGCTAGTTTTGCCCGCTCTTTCTTAGTCAGCACCTTCAGGCCGGCGAAACCCAGTACGGCGGGCAACAGGGTAAGGGAGGCAACAACTGCGATGCCGACCGCCGCTGAACCGACCGCGCCCATAACGGTCAGGAAGGGAATGCCCGCAACGCCTAACCCCAGCAGCGCGATCATCACGGTTAGCCCCGCGAAAACAACTGCTGAACCGGCTGTGCCCATGGCGCGCCCAACGGACTCCGCCACCGGCACCCCCGCTTTCAACTGGTCGCGGTGGCGGGAAACAATGAACAGGGAGTAGTCGATCCCGACGGCCAAACCGAGCATGACCGCCAGCAGGGGAGTGGTCGCGTTAATGGTGACTACACTTGCCCCCAGGAACAGCAGGGTCATCGACACGCCCACGCCCGCCAGAGCCACAATCAGTGGCAAGCCCGCAGCGATCAGGGTTCCAAAGGTAAAGATAAGCACGACCAGCGCCACGACTACGCCCAGGACTTCAGTAACCGAAACTTCCGGGAACTCTTGGGCGAACAGTGCTCCACCCATGTAGGCCGTGTATCCGGCGGGCAAGTTTTCGTTCAATTCGGCGGTTGCCGCGCGCATGTCCTCTTTCAAGGAGTCGGGCACCGATCCGGGTTCCGTCCCCAACTGGATCATGACCAGCGCGCTGCTTCCGTCATCACTGATGGGCGCGGGCATGTACTCGTCAACCAGTGGTGTTACCACTTCGACCTCATCCCACGCCGCAATCCGGTCCGTGGTCACCGTGATCGCTTCAGCGGCGGCACCCTGGTCCACGCCCGGTGGTCCGGTAATAATGATTTGGGCGGAGGCCCCACTCATTTGCGGGAATGTTGCCGCCATCTGTTCCAGCGCGTCCCCGGATTCGGTTCCCGGGATTGTGACCGCGTTATCCAGTTTCCCCGCGTGGAACGCGGTTAGGACACCCAGGATTGCTAGCAGCCCCACCCACACCAGGACCACGATCTTCCTGGTAGAGACTGCTCGACGTCCCGCCAAATAGAGAAAAGAGGACATTCGCTCTCCCGCTGTTCGCCGCTGCCGCAGCCTTGTGCCTACCGAAACAACCGGTCTTCCCACGCAGCAACGTTTGTGGGCAACCGGTCCAGTACACCAGTGTATCCGATACACTGCTGTATCAAGCAGTTCTGTGACGCAGTTGGGGGCCAAATGACCGAAGTGATTTCCGCCAAGCGCGCTCAAACCCGGCAGCGGTTACTGGACGCCGCGTTTCGGGTGCTGGCCGAAGAGGGGCTGGCTGCCGCTTCGATAGAGGCAATAGTCGCCCGGGCCGGGTTCACCCGGGGCGCCTTCTATTCCAACTTCAGTACCAAAGAGGAGCTGTTCGCGGCCGTAGTGGAACGGGAAATGCGCCGCCGCCTAGATGCTGCCCTGGAGGCCGTGGGGAAGCTGGATCGGACGCAAGTTCCGGAACCTCTAACCGCCCAATTCATTTCCAGTCTGCTACAGCAGGTGATTACCGACCCGGAAACGGAAAGAGAATGGCAGATCATCATGACGGAAATTGAGTTGGCGTCCCTGCGCCAACCCGCCCAGGTTCCCGGTCTGGCACATTTAGATCTTCTATTTATGGAAGAGGTCGCCGGTGCCCTGCTTCCCGCACTGCAGGCTCTGGGCATCCAGCTCCGCGGGGATCCGGAGGTCGCCTTGCGGGTCCTCATCAACGGCTACCTGTCCACCGCACGCCAGTCGCTTCGCGGGGCTGGGGAAGAGAGCGTGGAGCAGTTCACCGTCCTGGTGGAAAAGTTCCTGCGCCCCGCTCCCATCAGTTCTTGACCACGTTTTTCATCTCAGACCCGGCCAGGTAAGCCTTTAAGTTGTGGTTGATTAGTTCCTTGGCGCCGTGAGCGCGGAAGCCAGCCACGTGCGGGGTCAACAGAATATTTGGGGCGTCCCAAAGCGGGGAGTCGGCCGGCAGAGGCTCGGTGGCCATCACATCCAGCGCGGCCCCCGCAATTTCTTGGGTTTCCAGGGCGGCCAGCAGCGCGTCCTCGTCCACCGTCACCCCGCGCCCCACGTTGCACACAATGGAACGTTTCGGTAGCAGCGCGAGGCGTTCGGCGTTCAGTGCCTTCACGGTGCCGGGCTCAGACGGCAGGATCATGACCAGAACGTCCGTCTCCGGCAGCGCCCGTTCAATGTCTTCAACAGCAATAACGGGGTAACCGGCCCGTTCGCCGGCCGTGCGAGCCACGCCCGTCACGTTCGCCTGCAGTGCAGTGAGTGCGGGGGCTAGTGTCTGGCCGATGGAGCCAAACCCCCAGATCAGCACGTTCGCATCAATCAGGCTGGAAACCCGGTCGGGGTCTTTTAGAGGTTTCGGCCCGCGCTGCGCCCCGTCCCATCGGTGATCGTCCTGAGCGCGCACGGACGCCGGAATCTGCCGCACCAAAGCCAATAGCAGCGCAACGGCATGCTCGGTCACAGTGTGATCATGCAGACCCCTACCCGAAGTTAGCACCGCCCCGGCGGGTAGCCCGGCGGCAACGAACGCATCCGTGCCCGCAGACAAGGACTGCACCCAGCGCAAGCCCGGCATACTTTTCAGCGACGCCAGGGAGGCGTTGTGACCCCAGGCGACAACTACCTCCGCATCCATATGTTCAGCCGGGATCGGGTCCGATTCCTTGAATTGGATAACCTCAGCACCCTCAGGGACATCAAAATTGAAGTCCGCCGTGTCTGGAACCAAGATTTTCATGGCCGTAAGCCTCCCACTGTTTTTCCCCAGCCTAACCGGACACTAATCAGCCTGGGCTTCAGGGTCGCACAGGGACTTCCACGGCACCCTCACCAAAGGTTTAGCTAGCGACTGGGTCCTGGACCGTCGGGTCGGACTTTAACCACGCTCTGGCCTGCGGTCCCCTTAAGCTGGGCGCATGAGCAGAAAAACCACACACCGGCGCACAAGGGGTGCCCGGCTAGTCAGCCGCGCCGCTTTGGCCTACGCCAGACTGTTCCGTGAGTCTCGGGTGTCGCCCGCGCGGCAGGTGCATTCGGGCCGCGCCGCGCCCGGCCTGCAGGTCGTAACAGGTTTGCCTTCTTGGGCTTATCCGCGCGGCGGGATCTGCGTAGGAAATGTTTTTCTGACAGGGTCGGCCCCTTCCCAGGCAGTATTGGGGCATGAGGCCGTGCACGCCCAGCAGTGGGAGCGCTACGGCTTAAGCTTCCCGCTGCTGTACGCATTGGCGGGTAGTAACCCGGTTACGAACAGGTTTGAAGTAGAAGCGGGGCTGCAGGCTGGCGGTTACCCAACGGAACCTCAAGAGTGGTCCAAGCGGGGAGGGCGGCGCGGCGCGGGTACACTTATGCAGCAGTTGAGAAAGCACAATCATCACGTGGAAAGAAGGCATCGTGGCTGAACGAAGCGATCGGGGCGCAGGCAGGCAAGATCGCGGGGGAAACCGCGACGGTAACCAGCGAAGGGACAATCAACGCCGGGATAACCAGCGCAAGGATGGCCAGCGCAGAGACGATAGGGGCCGGGACAACTGGGGTCGGGAC
>CAYFVT010000083.1:0-1725 GCA_964346705.1 uncultured Actinomyces sp.
GACCGCACAATCAGGCGGCCAAGCCCAGTCAGGCGAGACGGCACAATCAGGCGAGGTTGGGCGGACGGACGAGGCCGAGCAGTCCGGCGACCGCGGCTCCCTCCCCCTCGCCTCCGGGCCCTGTGAGGTCACCTTGAGTCCCGGGTGGGACAACGTCGGGTGGGACGAGGTCGTCAACATGGTCTGCGAAGGACCTGACCTGGATGCGCAGCTGCAAAGCCTGCTCAACTACGACGACCCCTTGGCAGCCGTGGTAGTCAACACCGGGGCCGACCAGGTTGGACTGGGTGATGCTGTCGCTTCTTGCTTGGACACCCAGTGCACGCTGGCATCCCCGGAAGTGCAAAAAACTCTTCTTGCAACACAAATGTTCCATGCGGACGCGGAGCTGCGTCAAGTATGGGTGGACGCAAACACTGAAGACGAGCAGGCCCCGGCGGCCGGGGAGGCGACCCCCATCTTCGTTAGCCCCTATCCGATGCTGTTCACCGAACAGGGTGGCCGCGGCTGCTCAGCTCGGATCGGTGTGGATCAAGTGGAAACTTCCAACGACCTGGTTGCTGCTTTGAACCGGTCATTGGAACAGTCAGTGTCCCGTCTTCAAGACGAAGGGCTAGAAATCTACTACATGGAGGGCGTTGAGAACTCCCTGCAGGGCCTGCACGGGATGTGCGACGCTGAGCCGGGTATCGCTTTGGCGGAGACCGCAACAGGGGCCCGCCTGATGCTGACGCCGGCGGGAGCTGAAAGCGTCGGGCAGCAGGCACGCCTCTGGAGCGAAGGGCGTGAGCGAAGCGCCCCCACACGGAAACCGCAGCCAACGGTTGTCACCGCAGCGCGTGCCCCGTCACTACTTCCCTCCGCCGCTGTCCATTTGCGCGCGGATGCTCCTACAGCCGCTTACGGCGTGGACGTGGATTTTGCTAGGGCCGCAAAGGCACAAGCAACTAGGGAGCGGATCGCACTAGCTGGACAGGCACTAGATATCTCCGGGTCTGGCTACGCCCCCGGGTCCACGGTGTTCTTGGCGCTTGGCCAAGACCCTGTGCTGATCGGCCGCGCCGCGGCGGACGACCAGGGTCACCTCTTTACGACAGCGGCGCTTCCTTCCACGGTCGCCGAGGGCCAAAATGTGGTCACTGTAATGGGAACGAATGCTCACGGCCAAACTTTCCTTGAGCCGGTGCCCATAGCGGTGGGAGCCACGCCCCCAATTTGGGTGCAGCTCGGGGCGATAGCCGCCGCGCTTTTGACGCTAACGACCATTGCCTTTGCTACCCTCTGGTGGCGGGCGGCTGGCCGCAGCCCACGGCTTCCCCGCACAGCCCGTCCGACCTGAGGCCCACTCATAGCACGCCTTGCCGGCGCAGTGTGCGGGGTGCCTGGCACTCGACCTAGCAGCAGCGCCAACCGCGTCCGCCTGCCAACAGGAACGACTTTTCTGCGTGTTATGCTCTGCGGATGGAGCAAGGTAACGACGCTGCAGCCCTCACCAACCCCTATTTGACCCCCGAGGAGCTGCGCCTGATTGCGGAGCGACGCCCAGACCTGTGGCTGCGCGTGTTGGAGCATCCCGTCTGCTATCCGGAGCTTGCCTCCTGGATTACTGCCCAGCCACTACCAAGCGCCGCGCAGGCGTGGGGCACGACCCCCTCCGCGTACGGCCAGGTGGGCACTTCCTTCCCCGCGGCCTCCCCCGCTGTCTACCCAGAGGCCGGGCAGCTG
>CAYFVT010000083.1:1825-5524 GCA_964346705.1 uncultured Actinomyces sp.
GGGCACTTCCTTCCCCGCGGCCTCCCCCGCTGTCTACCCAGAGGCCGGGCAGCTGAAACCGAAAAAGCGGAAACTGTGGTTGCCGATCGTGGCGACTCTAGCTTTGTTTGGGGTCGCTGGAGGCGGCGCCTGGTGGTTCCTATTCGCGGACCGGGGCGATGAGCTGGGGACGGAAGCGGCGGTCACTGCCGGCGTGAAACGGGCCGCGAAGCTATCTGGTAAGGACCCCCAGGTGGCTGAAGCTCAGGACGTGTACGGACCATCCCTCTTCACCTACGTGGGATCGGAGGAGGAAGTGGTGCAAGGCGCCGACGGCGCGCCAATGTTTGCCAACCAGGTTCTGGTCCACTTGGAAGAGGAAGCTGAGTTCAAAGCGGTCCAGCAAGCCGCCGACGAACTGGATGCCACCGTCGTTGGGGTGAATGACTTCACGCGGACCTACCAACTGCGTTTGAGTGCTCGGCTGGACGAGGACGGCCTGGACCGAATGGTTGCTCAAGCCCGCGCTTTAGAGGGTATCGAGGACGCGCGCACGAACCCGATTGTCTTCCTGCGGCCAGCATCCGACGGGGACCCCCAGACCTCAGATTCAGATGGTGCCGCATGGCTGAACGCTTGGGGAGCCGAGTTCCAAGGTGGGGTGCGCGACATCCCTGCCGGCACGCCTTTGGACGAGATAACGCCGCAGATGTGGCCAGGGAACTGGGGGCTGCAAGCGTCTGGCGCTCCCCTTGTCTGGAACTACAACGCCCACGACCCTTTGGCTGGGACGGTCGTGGGTGTCATGGATATTTTCCCGCAAGAGGGATGGCCTGCGGGACTTGACCCCTCTGCCAGGCGGCAGGATATACGCCCGCAAGTGAAGACAAACATCGAGCATGGCCCGCATGTTGCCGGCACTATCGCGGCGAATTTGGGCAGTGAGTCACTGGAGGAGGACGGGCAAATCCGCGGTTTAGCTCCGAACGCGGAGCTACGCACCACCTGGTGGGGCCACAAGGGCGCGCTCTTCTCTGGGGATAAGTTCAGATTCGGGGCTGGTGTTTACGAGGTAGGTGGAGGCATCACCTACCTCGCTGAGGCGAAAATCGGGGCGGGACCACGCGCCATCAACCTCTCTTTGGGAGCAGGGGATGACGACGAGCGGCGAGCGGAGCATGCAGCAGCAGCCGCCGAGGGACGGGACCCTGAACCGACCGCCGCCGCCCGGGGAGCCGCAGACGCCCTGGGAAGTATTCTTGTGGAACTTGTGCGCGCCCCCGGCCCAGAGTTCCTCCTCATCACGCCCTCCGGAAATGAATCTTGCCCCGGGGAGGAAGATGCGGAAAACGACCTCTGCAAGAAGCCGTTGCGCGGCACCAGTGGGACCGACATGTGGGCGCTGCTGCGCGAGCAGCATCCCGCGGAGCTCGGCGACCGCATGATCATCGTTGGCTCCTACGCCCCATTCCCAGGCGGCGGCTACACAGTCGCTCCCAAGTCCAATGCCGGGGCCGACATACTGGCACCGGGGGAATTGATCCGCTCCCTGGGGCCGGGCGGCAACGGGAGCGTGGCGTCCGGAACCTCGATGGCGGCCCCCCACGTGGCCGCGGGCGCAACCGTGCTCTGGGGCATCAACGACCAGCTTTCCGCACCCCAAGTGAAGCACATTCTGGAAAGCTCGGGGACGGTTACCCCTTCACTTACGTGGGGCAACAAAAAGTACGGCAGGATCTCAGACCAAGTGCCAGCGCTGAACCTGCCGGCCGCAATGCACGCAGCTATCCAGACCAAGGGCACTTCGGAGGAAGATGTCGGCAAAGCCCTGAACTCCGTCTTCGCCTCTGACGTGCCCCCAGTCCTCCAGGGAGCTTGGTGTCCCGCTGATCAGATAGGGGCAAAGGGTGGGGACTGTCTGGACCTGGCCGCTCTGGCCGCGAACCCGGATGGTCCCCAACTCAGGGTGGACGACGACACGAGCCCGCTGACGGCTCAAGACAGTAAGGGGACGCGGACCGTGGCGTCCACATTCCAGGTTTGCCTGGATGGTGACTGCGCGCAGCCTGAAGATACGATCCAGCTGACCTACTACCCGCCGGGCGCTGAGTGGGAGTGCGTGCAGACCCCAGAGGCACCTGGGTGCGACGCGGAGCACGTCCAGACACTGACGGCCCAAAATGGACAGGGCATCGTTCCTCACGACATTGGCTGGCCGCGCCTGGTGCAGCATTTCTACAAGGACGGGGTCCACCAGCAGAGCGAGCCGCTGCTGTTGAACCTCATGGCCGAGGAAGCCCACTCTGAGTTGCCGTCTGCTTTGACAACCGAAGGCTTGGAGAACCCGCGCCTGCCACAGCTACAACACGTTGGCAATTGGCAGGAGGGTGGCGCGGTGATAGTGGAGGCAAACAAGCAGGGGGCAACCCTTATCCCACTCCCGGACGGCGAAGAGGAGCGGCAGATCTGGACGGACATGAACGTGCTCTGGGTCGGCGACCAGTATCTGGTGACCACGGACGGCGAGGCCTACAGCTACCAGTGGGATTACGCGGGCGGCCACTCGTCCTCGTTCACCGATCCCGTGCCAGTGAACGCCGACTTGGAGCTAACCAAGCCTGTTGCTGAGATCTACGACCTGACGTGTGACCTGTGCGAGTCGACTCTAGACAACCCGGACGCCGCTCCCCCCGCGGCCACCGTAGTCCTATATCAGGACGGGTCAGCAGAGTTCATCCCCACCGGGGGAACCTACAACAAAGCAACAGAACGCCAGGCATACGGGCCCACTGAGCCAATTGCATCCATGGATATGGGCCTTTACAACATGACCTTCCTGACCGCGTCAGGCAGCGTTTACCGCTCCTATTACGACAACGACCCAGTTCGAGTGGAGTTCCCCAAGAGCGATCTGGTCCAGGCTTGCGAGGGGGGCGCCAACGTCTTTGCGCTGGACACAGACGGGGTGGTCTGGGAACACAACAGTGTTACGGCGGAGGCACAACCCATCCCGGCGGGAGAGTCACGCGCGGTGATGATTGACTGCGCTCGGTTCGCGTACGGCATCGGCCGCGCCCCAGCACCCAAGATCAGCGTATTCGGCGTTTTTGAGGACGGGAGCCTCAAGCAGTACGTGCAAGTCCACATCGCGCAGATACAGTGGTTTGACATCCCGACCGTAGCGCAGACCCCGCAAGATAATGCCGTCGCCGTGCAAGACAACCTAGCTCTGCTGGGCACGGGACAGGTGCTGCCATTGGATGACAGTAAAAGTGGGGACGGGAACGTGAGCTGGGCTGGTCCGGTCCCAGAAAATTAGCAGCGGCAGCGGCCGCGCCCACAGGCCTTAGCTCACCGACTACGCTACGTTGCCAGCCGCCCCCGTTGCGGGATGCTTACAGTGTGAGCGCAGCACCGCCACCAAGCTTTCGGGGCGCCTCAGCGTTGCCGCCAACCTCGGGGCCAAGCCACTTCCGGGGCAGAGGCCTCCTTCCCCTCCCTGTCGCACTCGAACGGGCGGGTCCGCTGGAATCCCGACGCGCCTCTGGACCTGCTTGGGGCCCTCGGGGAAGCCAGGTCCGACTTACCGGAGACGAAACGTTGCGCCGGCACCAGACCCGCACATTCCACGCTGGCCGCCCCGCACGCGTATTCCTCCTTCCGGTTTGCGGACAAAATAGTGGCCGCCACAGGTGAACTAACACCTGCGACGGCCACTGT
>CAYFVT010000084.1:0-5320 GCA_964346705.1 uncultured Actinomyces sp.
GCCAGTTGGAAGGAGGCCGCGGTCCCTGCTGTTACCCCGATGGCGGCGACCAGCATGGCGGAGCGGACGAAGCCCAGGATTCGGGAGATCAGGGTGCCCGAAGCCATGACCATTGACGACCGCATCAAGGTCTGCTGCTTGGGGTCTAGGGGCAGGTCGCCCGTTCCCGGATCATTTTGACTCATTTGTCCACCGAACTAAGTGTTTCCTTTTGCTTGGTTTTGTTTCGTTTCCCGGATCTGACTAGCCCAAGAATAAACAGTGCCCCCACGATCAGGGCGACAACAACTGTAGCGCTATCTTCTAATCCTGCCCGTAAGCGCACTTTAATCTGCTCCGAAGTGTCTAGCACAGTGCCGTCCAGGGTGGTGGCTTGCGCGGTCACGTTCACGTCGCCCCCACCAACAGCGACCATTGGGATGTCCACGTTCACGTTCCCTTTTGCGGGAATGCGTGCTTCCACGGGTTCTTTCACTTGTAGGCGCGTGTCCGCCGGTTGCAGGTGGACCAGCACGTCCATGGGGGAATCCCCCCGGTTGTGCAGCATTAGTGGCAGGTCCGCGTGGTAGTTCATCATGTTAACTGTGCTGGAGGGCGCAATTTCTACCAGGTTAACGGCCTGCGCAACGTCAGCGCGCGCTTTTTTGACCCGCTTTTTTCGTTGTTGATTGGTGAGGTCGACCTTGGTTGCTGGTAGGGCTGCTTGCGCTACTTCCGCCATCATTGCTGCGGGATCATCGGTGGCGGCTGCTACGGCACGGGCGTGCTCCACCTCATTGTTTAGGGGACGTAGCGTGCGGGCGGCTTTTTCGGTTGCCTCACTGTTCTGGGTGGGGACCGGGGCGCGGGGGCTGGGGTTGGCTGGACCCCGGATTATTTCCTGCAGGGTGGCGGGTTGAACCCAGGGGCTTTCAAATAGGGCGTCCATGCGGGCTTCACCGGGGGCCGTGTAGTCGGCGGTGGTGCTGACACGCAAATAGTGCTGGCCGGCCACTGTTTGGTCGCTTTGGTCCTGTGTGGCGGCAAGGGCTGTTAGGGCGCGGATTTGCTGTGCCGTCTGGAACTCTTCGGCTGGGGTGCCAGGGGGCCGTGCCAGTAGGGTTGCTAGTTCCGGCCAGTCTGCCAGCACCGTCCGCTTCTGCTGCGGTGTGGCGTCTGGCGTGGTGGCGTCGGCGAAGAATTTAGAGCCCGCGACTGCGTCTGCAGTGTCCTCAATTTGGGCCGCGTCACCGGTCAGGATTATGGGCTGGCCCTGGCTTCCAGCCAGTAGGGCGGCACCCCACTGGTTTTCGTCGGCCAGAACACCGGCAGTTACCAGTTTGAATGAGCGTTGGCTGGCCGCCTGTTCCTCCCCCGAGGTGAGCGTGGCACGGTTTTCTTGGGCCAGGGCGAAAAGTTCCTGTTGGCCCGTTGCGGCAAGCAGCCCTAGAGATGCGTCTTCTTGGGGGACCAGGAACACTTCCGCCAACCGCGCTTTCGGGTTGGCCGCCAAGCCAGGCAGATCGCTGGGCGCAGCAACAAGGGTGGTTCCCGGCCGCACTAGGCTGCCCCACTGCTCCGGGTCTTCCTGCTGCGTCACTTCCCGCAGCAAAACATTCACGTGTGCTTGGCCAGCGGAACCTTCAGGGTGCCACACGAACAAGGTTTGTGCTTTTGGGCCGTAGGGGGTGGCCGCATCGTATTTCAGTCCCCCCACCCGCAGGGTCAGCCCGTACGGCCCCCAGGCTGCCGTATTCCACAGGGGCATTTGCTCTACCTGCAGCGTGAGGGGGACCGTGACCCCGGTGGGGGTTTGCGCGTCCCGGGCTTGGTCTGCGGTTAGGGTCATTTCCCCCGCAGCCCACCCGTCGTCTAACCCGGTGTCCAAGAACTGTTCCAGGCTTCCGAAAGTGAAGAAAGGGTCAGCGCGGATGTAGGCCTCCAGTTTGACGGCCTCCACGTCCTCGGGTTCTAGGCGGGCTAAATGCACGCTTACGGTGACCTCGTCCTCGTCCACTAATACTGCTGGCGACACGGAACGAATGGTGACGGTCGGTTCTTCCACGTCAGCCGCAGCGGTGGGGGTCAGACCGAAGAACACGGCCAGGACGGTCAGCAGGCTCAGCAGTGTCGGTCTAGGCACCGCGGTCACCCGGGTACAACAATGCGATCGTGGCGCGCGCGACTTTGCGTTCATTCGCATAGGCGAGGGCGGAGGGGGCTTCAAGCAGGGGCATCCACGCTGCGTCCTCCGCCTCCTGGTCCGGATCGTTGTCGGCGGTGATGGTACCCCCCACGTACTCCATCAAATAGTGGTGGACTTTCTTGTTGATGCGGGCCGTGCGACCAGAGAACCAGTACTCCACGGAACTGACGTGGCAGATCAGCTCCCCGCTGACCCCCGTTTCTTCTTCCACTTCCCGCACGGCGGCCTGTAACGCGGTTTCACCTGGCTCCACGTGCCCTTTAGGCAGGCACCATTCGGGTTTACCCGCCCGGTTGCGCCGTTTAATGACAGCCACGTATGGTTGACCATCCTCAACCCGAATGCAAAGACCACCCGCGGAAGTTTCCCGCACGGTTGGTAAACGCTTTTTGGGCGCAACTGACCGCAGCCGGAAGGAAGCGGCGCGCGGGATTGGCCTACCCCGGGCCGCGGGCTTTTGTGCCGCAGTCATACTCCCCAGCTTAGGGGAAGGTCCGCAGGCTACGACCATTTCCTTTCCGCTGGTAGCGGGAGGGACTTGTAGTACCTTGTGACAAGTGGAAATGAGGGCGAAACAATGGTTGATCCGGTGACAGACAGCGGGCAGGACGTCCCAGCACTGCTGGTGCAAGGCCAGGAAAGTTTGGCTAGCCTACCGCCCGCCCTGTTTGACTTGGCAGAACTGTTCCAGGCCCGCGGGGAGGAACTAGCGCTGGTAGGCGGGCCGGTTCGGGACGCGTTCTTGGGGGTCCCAGCACACGATTTCGACTTGACTACTTCCGCCCACCCGGATGTGACGGAAGAAATTTTCCGCCAGTGGGGGGCCCGCGTGTGGAACGTGGGACGCGACTTTGGGACCGTGGCGGCCCGCAAAAAGGGTTTGACCGTGGAGGTCACAACCTATAGGACCGAGGAGTATGAGGAGTCCTCACGCAAACCCGTCGTCGCCTACGGGGACACGTTAGAAGGGGACCTGTCGCGCCGTGATTTCACGGTCAACGCAATGGCACTGCGCTTACCCGAATTGGCGTTGGTGGACCCGTTTGGCGGCTTGGAGGACCTGGCGGCCGGTAACCTGCGCACCCCCGTCAGTGCGGTCCAATCTTTCCGGGATGATCCGCTGCGCATCATGCGGGCCGCGCGGTTCGCAGCCCAACTGGGTATGGACGTGGATTACGAGGCCGTCAAAGCCATGGAAGAAGAGGCGCACCGCCTGGAAATAGTGTCCCCCGAACGGATCCGCAGCGAACTGGAACGGCTGATGACCAGCCCCTACCCGCGCCGCGGCTTGGAACTTCTGGTGTACACGGGTGCCATTAAATGGGTTATTCCAGAACTTGCTCTGCTGGTGGAAACCGTGGATGAGCACGGCCGCCACAAGGACGTGTACGAACACACGCTGACCGTCCTGGACCAGGCAATCGACTTGGAAAGTGGTCCGGATGGTCCTGTTCCCGGACCGGACTTCATTCTGCGTTTCGCCGCCCTAATGCATGACATTGCTAAACCACAGACCCGCCGTTTTGAAGGAAACAAGGTCACCTTCCACCATCATGAGGTGGTGGGGGCCAAAATGACCCGCAAGCGCATGCAGGCCCTGAAGTTCGACAAGGCCACAACCAAGGCGGTCACGGACCTGGTTGCCGGGCACTTGAGGTTCCACGGTTACGGGGAGCAAAAATGGTCGGACGCGGCCGTGCGCCGTTACGTGACGGATGCGGGCGACCAGTTGGAACGGCTTCACCGCCTGACCCGTGCTGACATGACGACCCGCAACCGACGTAAAGCCCTGTACCTGAAGTCTGCGTATGACGACTTGGAGCGTCGCATTGGGGAACTGCGGGAGCAAGAAGAGTTGGACCGGGTCCGCCCCGAACTGGATGGGGAACAAATCATGGCCCTTCTGAACCTGAAACCCTCCCGCGAAGTGGGGCAAGCCTACAAGTTCTTGTTGAACCTGCGCATGGAAGAAGGCCCCCTGGGGGAAGAGGAAGCAACCCGACGCCTGCTGCAATGGTGGGACGAACAGTCCGGCCAATGAAACCTGGTCAATGAGGTGGCGCACCATCATCTAGTCGACCTTTTCGCGGCTGGACTACGCTGTGAAGCGACTTACTGGTTTAGGGGCGGGAGCGGCAAATGACTGACTCATTTGGGCCGGGTGACGGTTCGGGAGCGCCCTACCAGGGCGGCGCGCCCCCGTTCGCTTCGCGTGCAGCTAGACACAACAACCAAAAGGGTGGGGCAGCGCGTGATGCCACCAGTGGGCAAGTGGCGGACGTGGAAGTGAAGAGTGTGGAAGAGGTGTTTGACGTCCCTGTGCAACCGCCGGTGAAGAAGAAGTCGTGGGGGAAACGGATCCTGCTTGGGTTCGTGTTCTCAGTTCTTGGTGTGGTGATCCTGGGGGCCAGCGTGTTCCTGATTGCTTACGCCAAAGTGAAAGTGCCATCCCCAACGGAGTTCGCCCTCGCCCAAACGACCGTCATCTACTACAACGATTCCGAAACGGAACTGGGTCGATTCTCGGAAGTGAACCGCACGGTCGTTGACCTTGCTGACCTGCCCACCTACGTCCCGGAGGCGGTGATTGCATCCGAGGACCGCACTTTCTACACGAACGCGGGCGTTGACGTGCGGGGCATTGCCCGCGCCATGGTGAACAACTTGCGGGGCGGGGCGCGGCAAGGCGCGTCAACCCTGTCCCAACAGTATGTGGAGAACTATTATTTGGGGGTCAGCGAGAAAAGCTATTTCGACAAGGCCAGGGAAGCCCTGATCGCCCTGAAAATCAACAGGTCCCAGTCGAAAGAGGAAATCCTTTCCAACTACCTGAACACCATTTATTTCGGGCGGAACGCGTACGGGATTGAGGCAGCCGCGCAAGCATATTTTGGGGAGGAAGCAAAAAATCTGACCCTGTCCCAGGCGGCCATGCTTTCCGGGATTGTCCCGGCACCCAGCGCGTGGGACCCTGCCGTTGACCCACAGCAGGCGCAGGTGCGGTGGGCGCGGGTACTGGAGTTAATGGCAGAGGACGGGTGGATCACCGAAGCTGAGGCCGCCGCCCAAACTTTCCCTGAGACCCTTCCCCCCGGCAGCCAAGATGATTCACTGCACGGCTGGAGCGGTTACCTG
>CAYFVT010000085.1:0-2380 GCA_964346705.1 uncultured Actinomyces sp.
GTCATGAAGCGCCACAACGAACTGGTGGAAGCGGCGAACCAGCGCGCGAACAGGGAAGAGCTCAACTAATGGCGATACGGGAAATTCGGGTGATTGGGGATCCGGTGCTGCGAACCCCAACCGATTGGATCAAAGACATTGACGACCGGGTGAAATCCCTGGTTGAGGACCTTCTGGAAACCGTGGACATGGATGGCCGCGCCGGACTAGCAGCACCCCAGATCGGGGTGGGGCTGCGTGCGTTTTCCTGGAATATTGATGGGGATATTGGCTACGTCCTGAACCCGAAACTGGTTGAGGTTTCCACTGAGGAATACCAGGACGGGGATGAGGGGTGCCTGTCTGTACCCGGACTGTGGTATCCGACTGAGCGGGCGTGGTATGCGCGGGTGGAGGGCATTGACCTGGATGGGAAGGATGTGGTGGTGGAGGGCGAGGAGCTCATGGCCCGCGCCCTGCAACACGAAACCGACCACTTAGAAGGAATGCTTTATATTGACCGCTTGGACCGGGCGACCCGGAAGAAGGCGTTGAAGGCGATCCGTGAGGCCGACTTTTAGTGCCGGCGGGTGGCCCTTGGCAGTACCGCGGGTTGTAAGGGATACTGAAGGGGAGGCGGTTCGCTGGTAAATAGGTGGGCCTGCGCATGGTGGCAAGGACGTAGGGGAAGACGATCCTTGGATTCCGACAGGAGGACACCATGAGTGGAACACTAACCAGAGGCGTGCTTTTCGTGCACTCGGTGCCCCCGGCGCTGTGCCCCCACGTTGAGTGGGCGGCAGGAAACGCGTTGGGGCATGAAGTGCGCCTGGAATGGATACCGCAGGGGGCGGCGCCCGGCATGCTGCGGTCTGAACTGTCTTGGGCTGGCCCCGTGGGGACCGGCGCCAGGCTAGCGTCAGCGCTGCGCGGGTGGGAACACCTGCGCTATGAAGTGACGGAAGAGGCGGGGCCCGGCAGTGACGGGGCGCGTTGGGCGCACACACCGGAGTTAGGTATTTTCCACTCCCAGGCTGACAGTGCTGGGAACGTGGTGGTCGGTGAGGACCGGATCCGTTTCGCGTTGCAGTCGTCAAACTCTCACGCCGAACTGCTTGACGCCTTGGACTTGGCGCTTGGTCAGGCGTGGGATGACGAGCTGGAGCCGTTCCGCCACGCGGGTGCAGGTGCGCCCGTGCGTTGGCTGCATCGGGTCGGCTGACATGAGTTCGATAGGGGACCTGCTTGGCGCCGCGTTAGGCCAGTCCCTGCGGGACGCCGCTGAGGAGGCCGCCCCCGACGCAGCATCTGCTGAGGAACCCGGGCCAGAAGAGAGTCGGGCGCCTGAGGTCGAAGACGAATCGCCGGCCGTGTCCGGAGATGGCTCCGCGGATGAGTCCGAAGGTAAGCGGACAGCTGACCCAGCAGACGATGGGGCGGAGGACCGGGCAGCCTTTGTTGATCCTGTACTTCTGGTGTTGGCCGAATTGTCTGGCCAGGACCCCGCGGACATAGTTCCGGCGCAGCGGCTGGCGGAGGACCTGCAAATCGAAGGCCTCGCCCTGTGGGCCGTGGCCGCCGAAGCCGAAAGGCAGGCTAAAGCCAAGTTCCCGGACGCCGCCGTTAAAGAATGGCTCACTGTGGCCGACGTGCAGGCGGCCGTAGCGGCTGCGGAGTTAGAACACTAGCCCCCTCCGGTTTGGGTCAGTGTTCCTGGGCCGCTCTGGCCTCGGTTGTGGGATAGCCGGGAAATTGGAGGACCGCGGGGAACCGAAACCAACGTAAAACCCGGCGTTTTCGTTCCCCCTGATCCCACAGCTACCCCATTATCCTTGAAGCGCATGCCGGTGGTCCCGCGAGATCGGCAACAGGTGATCAATTTTCCACCGGCAGGGCGCTTCCGTAGCTACTGTTGTCGACCTCACGGCCCGGGGCGCAATTCGCATCCTAGACACGGAAAGGGCGGCCACCCACGGGGGATGGCCGCCCTTTCTCACGCTTTCGGCCGCGACTTGGTCGCGACCTCAGGCTGTAACTAGTTCACCGGCGGCATGGGGGCCGCGTCGATCGCATTGTTGAACAGCTGGTAGCGGTCAATTGCTTCCTGCAGGACCGACTTGTCCATCTTCCCTTCTTCCACCAAGCCTTGCAGCACGCGTACCACCGTGGATTCGGCGTCAACGTGGAAGTAGCGGCGGGCAGCCCGGCGGGTGTCGGAAATACCGAAGCCCGGCGCGCCGAGCGGCAGGTACTTGCCTGGGATCCAGGGCCGAATCTGATCCGGAACCAGGGTGTCCCAGTCGGAGGTGGCAACAAACGGGCCTTCAGCGCCCGCCAACCGCTGCGAAATGAAGGGAACACGCGGTTCCTCATTCGGGTGCAAGTAGTTGTGCTTGTCGGC
>CAYFVT010000085.1:2480-5296 GCA_964346705.1 uncultured Actinomyces sp.
TTGTAAACGGTGACGTAGTACAGGATGTTCGGGTCGCGCGGGTCGTCCTTCCCGTACATGCGCTGCAAGCCGTCCTTGAAGATGTACTTCATCTCGTACGCGTAGGCCGGGTCGTAGGACACGAAACCGTGGTTGGTCGCGGCCAGGACGTGGCTGTGTCCGTCAGCGTGCTGCAAGCCTTCACCGGTTAGAGTGGTGCGGCCCGCGGTGGCGCCCAGGACGAAGCCCTTGGACATCATGTCGCCCGCAGCCCAGAACTGGTCACCCGTCCTCTGGAATCCGAACATCGAATAGAAGATGTAAATCGGCAGCAACGGCACGTTGTGCGTGGCGTAGGACGTGCCGGCTACCTGCAGGGCAGCGGCTGACCCGGCCTCGGTAATCCCCGTGTGCAGAATCTGCCCCTCGGTGGATTCCTTGTAGGACAGCATCATGTCCGCGTCCACGGCCGTGTAGTTCTGGCCGTGCGTGTTGAAAATCTTGGCGGTCGGGAAAATGGAATCCAACCCAAACGTGCGGGCCTCATCCGGGATGATCGGCACAACATACTTGCCGACCGTCTTGTCCCGCATCAGGTCCTTAATCGCACGCACCAGAGCCTGGGTGGACGCAACCTTCTGCTTGCCTGACCCGCGGCCCAAAGTGTTGAACGGGCGGTCTGGGATAACTTCCCACTTCGGGTCGTAATCCTTGCGTTCCGGCAGGTAGCCACCAAGCTGTTTGCGTCGCTCGTGCATGTACACCAACGCTGGGTCGTCAGCTTCTGGCATGTAGTACGGGGGGACGCCCGGGTTTTTGTCCAGTTCCTCATCAGAGATTGGGATCCCCAGGTTGTCGCGCAACTGCTTCGCGTCGTCGTGGGAGAGTTTCTTCATCTGGTGGGTGGCGTTACGTCCCGCGAAAGAGGGGCCAAGGGCGTAACCCTTAATCGTGTGTGCCAGGATCACGGTCGGCTGCCCCGTGTGTTCGGTGGCCGCCTTGTAGGCCGCGTAGATCTTGCGGTAGTCGTGGCCACCGCGTTTCAGGGACCAGATCTGGTCGTCAGTCCAGTCCTCAACCATCGCTTTCGTGCGCGGGTCACGCCCAAAGAAGTGTTCCCGCACGTACGCGCCGTCGTTCGCCTTGAACGTCTGGTAGTCACCATCCAACGTTTCGTTCATGACATTGACGAGGGCGTGGTCCTTGTCTGCCGCCAGCAGTTGGTCCCAGCCCCGACCCCAAATCACTTTGATGACGTTCCAGCCGGCACCCTTGAAGAAGGATTCCAGCTCCTGGATGATCTTCCCGTTACCGCGCACGGGTCCATCCAGACGCTGCAGGTTCGCGTTCACCACAAACGTCAGGTTGTCCAACCCCTGAATTGACGCCATTTGCAGTAGGCCGCGGGATTCGGCCTCGTCCATTTCCCCGTCCCCCAGGAACGCCCACGTGCGCTGCTGACTGGTGTCCTTCAAGCCACGCATGTGCAGGTACTTGTCGACCCACGCCTGGTAGATCGCCGCGGCGGGCCCAAGACCCAGTGAGACGGTGGGATACTCCCAGAAATGCTCTAACTGGCGGGGGTGCGGGTATGAGGGAAGCCCGGCAGGCGTGGAAGCCTGCTGGCGGAACCCGTCCAGGTTCTCTTCCGTCATGCGGCCCTCAAGGAAGGCGCGCGCATAGTTACCGGGGGAAGCATGCCCCTGGAAGAAGACGTGGTCGCCGCCGCCTGGGTGGTCCTTGCCCCGGAAGAAATGGTTGTAGCCGACCTCGTACAAGGTCGCCACTGAAGCGTAAGACGAAATGTGCCCGCCAACACCCACACCGGGACGCTGCGCACGGGTCACCATTACGGCCGCGTTCCACCGGATCCAATGCCGGTAGCGCCGCTCCATGGCCTCATCCCCCGGGAAGTACGGTTCCTGCTCAACAGGAATCGTGTTGATGTAAGGGGTGGTTTTCTCCACGGGAATGGAAACGTCGCGCCTTCGGGCTTCTTCCAGCAGTTGAAGGAGCAAGTACCGGGCGCGCGGGCCGCCCTTTTCAGCAATCAGCCCTTCCAGCGACTCAACCCACTCAGCGGTTTCATCCGGGTCATTATCTGGAACTTGGCTGAGCATGCCGTTGACTACTGGCCTTTTACTGGTCCCTTGGGTCACTAACAACACATCCTCGACATTTGAGTGTGGGGCCCCACATTTGTCAACAGGGCCTTTTCCTTATTGTCTCTCATTTGAGGGCGTTAATGCGAGGGTAGGTGAGGTGCTGGGCGGATGAATTGCGCCTCACGCGCGCGCTACAAGAGCACCCGCACGCCCACTACGCGCAGCCTGCCCCCACGGGGCGCGCAGATGGCCTAGAGTTTGGTCTAACGAAGACGCTAGTAAGAAGGGCGGTTAGCTAGGTGGGCGAGAGCCTTGGGTTTACACCCGGTCAAGTAGTTCAAGAGTTCTACTATGACGAGGACGTGGATCACGACCTGCGCATCCAGACAGAGAAAGAGACAGGCAACGACCTGGCTGATTTCGACCACAACGACATGGTCGATGGGGTCATCATCTGGTGGCGTGCGGATGACGCTGAACATGAGGACCTAACCGACGTGCTGATGGACGCGGGAGCCAACCTAGACGACCATGGGGGCGTTATTTGGGTGCTGTCCCCAAAGGCGGGCAGTGTCGGGGCTGTTCCGGTCGAAAATATTACGGAGGCAGCGAACACTGCCGGGCTGAGTCCCACCAGCGCCACCGCCGTAGCGGAAGACTGGGCGGGCGTGAGGCTGACAGCCAGACCCCGCGTGCGCTAATTCGCACACCTCCCGATTTCCCGGCCGCAGG
>CAYFVT010000086.1:0-1307 GCA_964346705.1 uncultured Actinomyces sp.
CCCAGCGCCCACCAGTCGTTCCGGGAGGGAGCTGCCGCCGCCTGAGTCATTGGATCGTCCTTACCCTGCGCCAGTTATCCCAGCCAACCTCTGAGTCCATTTACGAGGGCGACCGTCGCCAAACAGCCGAATCCCGGTGCTGAAGACAGTGCGCCACCCACAGGTTGACCTAGATTGGCCGGACTTTCATCCATCAAAAGGATGACGCGACTACGTCAAGCTTCCAGCGGGTGGTTTTCGCGTCAGCGCTGCCGGCTCAGGCTTCAAGGAAGCCCCGGTTGCGGGCCTCGACCACGGCGGCGGTGCGTGAGTTCACCCCTAGTTTCGTGAAGGACCTGTTCAAATGGGTTTTGACGGTGGCCTCCGCGATGCCCAGCATTTTCGCGATTTCACTGTTGCTTTTCCCCGCTGCAACTAGGCGCAGTGTGGTCACCTCCCGTTCGGTCAGGCTCTGGTGGCGCGTCCCGCCGGGGTTTTCCACCCTGCCGCGCACACCGCGCCCCAAGAACTGTTCACCTTGAACGCCCGCTCTGATTGCAGAAAACAGTTCTTCCGCTGAAGAGTCTTTCAGCACGTAGCCAACTGCGCCTGCCGCAAGGGCCCCCAGGATTTCTGGCTCGGACCCGTAGGTGGTCAGCACCAGTACGGGCGGCCCTTGGCGGGCGCGGATCTGGCGGACCCCTTCTATCCCATCCGTCGCGGGTGCTTGCCCGCGGGTGATTGGTGAGGGCGGGCCGAAACGCAGGTCCATCAGGACAATGTCAGCATCCAGGGCCGGCAGGCGGGGCAGGGCTTGCTCTGGGCTGGCAAATTCGCCGACCACTTCCATGTCGGTTTCCAGGCTGAGCAGGGCCCGCAGTCCAGCCCGGACTACCAGGTGGTCGTCCACAATCACGATGCGGATCGGGTCACTCATCGGATGCCATCCCTTTAGCAGTTCGCGTGGGAAGGGTGGCTGTGACGGTTGTTCCCGCCCTGTCTCCGGCACTGTCCCCCGCATTGTCTAAGTGGAGTCTGCCGCCGGCAGCTTTCATCCGGGTTTTCATGGAGGGGATGCCAAGCCCCCGGCCAGCCGCTGGCGTGGGGACCCCGGGAAAGCCGCGGCCGTTATCTGACACTTGCAGGCGTACTTGGCCCCCTTCAACAGTTAGGCAGATGCGGATTTCGCTGGCCCCAGAATGTTCGCGGGCGTTCCATAGTGCCGACTGCGCTACGCGGAGCAGTGCCGCCTCCTCAGCCAGGGTCAGTGCGGACAAAGCCGGGTCGTCCTCCACAATCACATTCACCTGTGCCAGATCCGCCAGGGG
>CAYFVT010000086.1:1407-5205 GCA_964346705.1 uncultured Actinomyces sp.
AATCCCGCCCTCCCGGGGTTCTTCAGCCAGCAGGCGTAAAGCTGCTGGCAGCCGGCTAGTAGCCAGTTCTATTGGCGCCAACGTAGTGGTGATGTGGCGGGCCTGCTGCTGGTTCTGCTCGGTGGCGCCCAACGCCTGGCTGACCAGGTCCAAGGCCTTCTGCGGGTCGTGGGGGTGCACTCTCTCCGCTGATCGCAGCAGCATTGCCGTAGCGGATAACCCCTGGGACAGGGTGTCGTGGATTTCGCCCGCCAGCCTTTGGCGTTCCTTCGCTAGCACTGCCTGCTCCTCCGCTGCTGCAAGCAGAGCGTGTGTGCGCTGCAGTTCGCGTAGGGTTTCCTTTCGTCCGCGTGACTGGTCAGACACCATTAGTACAGCCCACATCAGCAGAACTGCTGTAGCGGACCCCAGAACGGGGCTGATCAAAGCGGCGGGGGAGGGGGCGTCCGGGGCTGCCCGCCACACGGACACCCCGGATGCAACTACTGCGACCAGCAGGGCGGCGCCCGCGCCCCAACCGACACCCAAGACGGCTACCTGCATTAAAACTAGGGGGAAAGCCAACCACATTGCGGTCGTGGAAACGAAATACAAGCCGATCCAGATCGCGGTTAGGGCCCCAACCCACGCCCGCGCCACCGCCAGGTCGCGCCGTACCTGTGCTTTCGCCCTATCTGGCTGTGTCCGGGTCCCGTAAACCATTCCGCCCAGGAAGACGCCGACGAACGCCACGCCTAGGACAGCGCCTGCGACGATGTGGCCGCCCGGGGCGGAGCCGGCAACCGCCACGGCAGCTAAGGCGACGATAAGCAGGATCGCGACAACAAGCAGCAGCTTGGGCACATCCTTCACGTGCTCCTCCTTGCCCTCAGTGGTCGACGCGGCAGGCCGCCCGCGCCGTCCAGTTTCCCACGGTCACTGGCTGACTTGCTACAGGGCAATTCTGACCATTCGATCGTGAACTGAATAACAACGCTAGTTACGGAACGGCAACGGAACGGTCTCAAAACAGATACAAACCGTGAAACTGGTCCCCTGCAAATGCGTATCGATAGGGCAAGGAGTAACGTAACGGGCGATACGAGAGACTCTTTCCGTAAGGAGGTGCACAGATAATGAAGAGGACAGTTGCTCTGCTGGCTTCCACCGTACTCGCGGCAACCGCTCTGGCGGGCTGCTCCAGCGACAAGGTCGTGGAAGAAGAAAGCGAACCCGTAGACGTCGTGACCGAAGAAGAGACCCCTGAAGGTGAAGAGGTCGAGGTCGACGAAGGCGAAGTGACCGAAGAGGTCACCGAAGACAAAGAGTAAATCTTCTGACGCCTGGGTTTCGACCCCTTCTTGAAAAAGCGGGGCTAGCAATGCTAGCCCCGCTTTTCTTCTGCCCGAAAGCGCCGGGGGCCATTCCCGCTTAGTTCGGGGCTTGCGTCCTGACCGGCAGGTGGAGGAGCCTGCCCGCGGAGCGATGGCCTTCCGCGTCCTGTTGCAGGGCTAGGAACGCGCCGCCTAGGATGAGGCGTGTCCGTGTACGATGGGCGCGCCGCGTGACCGGCTTTGCTATGGCGGTACTGCTGGCACAGAGGGCTCAGCGCTCAAGCCAAGCACTCGAGGAGTATCGATGGCCGACCAAGAGGACTTCACGCCTCCCGCCGCAGCACCCCCACCGCCTCCACCTCCGCCTAGCCCACAGTCGGGCGAGCAGGAAGTTGAGGTTGACGTGGAAGCCAGCCTCAATGGGGAGGGGGAGGGCGCAGCCGTAGTGGAAGCTGTAGAAACGAGCGGAATGGTGCCGCCCCCGCCTTCCGCTGCCCCGTCTGCTTTTGACGCTCAAGGTGCGGCCGCGCAGTGGAGCACTCCTGCGGGCGCACCCCCACCCCAGCCATATTCGGGTCAGCCCGCGGCGTCCGCTGGGGCTCCGCCCGCACCCCCACACCCGGGACAATCCGTTCCGCAACCGGCTGGGCACGGCGTGCCACCCATGCCTCAGGCGCAGGCTATGTCCGCGGCGCCGAATGCGTTCACCATGTCGCTGTCTGCCCTGTGGCCCACGCAAAGTGAAGTGTGGAGCGGCCGGCTGGGCGAGGCGATGGCACGCCCGAAACAGGTGGAAGCCCAGACCGGCCCGTCTGCCTGGACGTGGCTGGTCCCGTTCTTGGCGAATGCCCTTCTGGGCGGACTGCTGGCCATGGCCATGGTGTATTCGACCACGCGGACAGCCGTGAGCGGTGTTGGCTGGATGCTTGGCATGGACTCGTCCTTCGGGGCGGGTGTGGGACCGGGCGCCGGCAAGTATTTTGCTATTTTCTTCGGCTACGCCGTCATCTGGTTCATCGCTTTCATACTGATGACCCTTGTTGCGCTCTTGTCCGCCAAAATCGGTGGGGGAAAGCTGAACTGGTCTGCTTCCGCCCAAATTGTTGGGGTTGCCAGCACCGTGTTCTGGCTGCCTTTGATCGTTGCTTTCGTCCTGATCATGGTCACGCCGGCCTTCATCGGTATTCCCCTCATGATGTTCGCAATGGCCGGGATAACCGGCATGATGCTGCTAGGAACGTACGTGGGGATCACCCTTTCAGGCCCCCTGCAGCGCAGTCCCATAGTCCCATTCGTTTGGTTCACACTGATCGCGTCCGGGGTCCTGTTCCTGTTCGGATTCCTGATTAGCTTCAACCAAATGGTCGGCTAACCACAGTTTCCACTGTGCGTACATGCTTGGGGGCCTGGCAGTTCCAACTGCCAGGCCCCCAGGCGTTAACGGTTAGGTAACCGCCCACCGCGGTTCTTCCACGGTGGGTCTTAGGTCAACCCCAAGAACTCCAGGGCGCGGGCTGTCCCGTCCTCAGCCACACTGGTCGTGGCGTGGTTTGCGCGGGCCTTTACGCCCTGGGGCGCATTGTCCATGGCAACAGCGTCAGCGACCAGGTCGAACATTTCCACGTCATTCCAACTGTCGCCAATCCCCACGGCCTGATCGGGTGTCATCCCGTAGTGGGCCAGTACGTCCTCAATGGCTGCGGCTTTCGTCGTGCCAGCCAAAGTGACCTCCCCACTTGCGCCTTGGTGCAGGGGCATGCTACCCAAAACCAGGTGATAGTTGGGGCCCAGCGCCGCCCTCAACTGGGAGTAGTCCACGTCTTCCGGTGTCACGAAAAGGACTTTCGCGGCCGTGTCCAGGTCGATGTCTTCCGGCTCATCGAAACCCTGCAGGCTGATCCCAATCCCAGTGGCTTCCGAACTTGGTCCGCATCCAGACTGCCCGCCCATCTGCTCACCCAGATATTGGTCGTAGGCGGCCATCTGCTTCTGTCCCTCCGCGTCGGCATAGGTTTGCTCATGGGTCTGAATCAGGACCCCGTAGCCGGCGTCGCGGAACAATTGGGTTAGGAACGCCACGTCCGCCCTCGGCATGGTTGCCGCCCGCACCTCATGGTCGCCGACATGCGCGAACACCCCGCCGTTGGTGATTTCCCCGTCGAAGCCGATCTCACGGACATCTTCAGGAATGTCGGCCGCGCTGCGCCCGGTGCAAATGTAGGCCAAATGGCCGCGCTGCCGCGCTTTACGTATGGCTTGGCGTGTGGAGTCCTGAACTGGACCACCGTGGTCAATCAGCGTGCCATCAACATCGAAGAACACGATGCGGCGGCCGTTAGATGCGGGGGAAGCGGGAACAGAATTAGGGCTAGTCATCGCCTCATTCTGGCAGTTGCGGTGGCTTGTGCCAATCGGCGGGCGCGGGCACAATGGCACCATGGTTTCAGCAGGACAGACACAAGCGCTCCCGACCCGAACCGTTTCC
>CAYFVT010000087.1:0-5133 GCA_964346705.1 uncultured Actinomyces sp.
AGCAGCACGAAGCGCCACAGCCCCCATTTGGAATGTTGCTTGTTCAGCATGGTTCGCTCAGTTCTAGGATGATCGTTCTATGACTGTCGTCTTGCCAGGACTGTTCACAGGTTCCACCCGTTCCTTGGCTGGAGAGCCCGCCATTATGTCTGCAACCAGACCGTAGCGATACCGCATGTGCTCTGGCGTCCCAACCAGCACGTCCGCACCCTCTTCAGTTAGTTGGACGACGCGGTAATCGCTTTCACGCTCCACGGTGATGGCGGTCCACCAACCCTCATCTACGGAGACATTGCCCTCCGGGTCCAACACGACGTCAAAGGACACTAGAAGTCCCGCTGTTGAGACCTCAGGACAACACCAGGTGCCCATGTCAGAAATGAAGTTGCCGGTGCCGTAGGCAACCCACATCCCTTCACCAGTGGGTCCGCCTGGCAGCACGGTCATGGTCTTTGGCACGTGAGCGTGGTGTTGGATCAAAATGTCGACCAAACCAGAGTCTGCGATGACCTGCGCATTGGCCTCTTGGCGCGGTTCGACTGTCGAGTCGTATTCGACGCCACAGCAGTGGTAGGAGACGATCACCAAGTCCGCGCCATCGTTGCGCGCTTGTGCGGCCTCCCTCAATGCCCTGTCCACGTCATGTATGTTCGTGGCCCAGGGCGCGTCGTCACGCAAAGGCAACCCGTTCAAGCTGTTGGCTAGAGCAATGTGTGCAACCGTTAGAGAGCGTCCATCTTTTTCTAGGAGATACAGCTGGGGTTGGTTCGCTTCCGCTTCAGTTCGGGCCGTCCCGGAGTGTCCCAAACCCACTTCATCCAAAGCATCCAAAGTCCGTACAAGACCCTCCCAGCCTTGGTCGGCAGCGTGGTTGCTGGCCGTGGAGCACCCGTCCCACCCAACTTCGGCCACATTCGCAGCTAGCTCGTAGGGTGCTGAAAAGATCGGGAATCCGACAGGCGGGTCACCCGGAGCCCCCACTGGAACTTCGAAGTGGCAAATCGCTAGATCGGCACCCTCTAGAAAAGGCTTGACGGGTTCCATCAGTGGGACGAAGTCGTATTCTGTGCCGTTCCATGCAGAGCGGGACAGCGGCTCATGCATCAAAAGGTCGCCGCCAGCTATGACGGTGAACGTGACCTCTTGAGGAGCAGGCAGCCCCATGACTAACGCTTGGTAGTCCACTTCCGCCAGAGAAGCTTCCTCTTCCGGCTCTTCTTCCGCCTCCACCACCGGCGGTTCGATGGGTAACGGATCCATGGCGCTGCCCCAAACACCGGCTGCGACCACCGTACCTGCGGCAGCGATCGTCACCAGCGCCCCCAGCAGCAGCCGCTGCGCTGTCGATTCTCCTGCCACGGCGCCTCCCCGTCTTCCCACAGCTAACGCTACGTCACCGTGGACCATTCATATGACACTAAAACTTTAGTGTCAAGCGCCGATAGCCGCACTTCGCCTGTGCTGTGTGAGTCCAGGGGCGTTGACCACCGCGGCTCTATGATGGTTTGAGGAGCCAAGAGCACCCAAACCACCCAAGAGGGCACCAAAGAAGGAACACCATGTCGCGAAAAGCCGCGGACCTGCAAGTGCGCCGACGACTTGCCGAACTTTCCGGCACACGACCGGAAGACTGGTATCTAGTTTTCAAGGCCCGGTACGGGATGAAGGTGGTTTTCGAACAGCTTTTCTCTTTCGCCGGGCCCGGAGACGTGGTTACGCAAGCCTTCACGTGCGCTACGGCGGTAGACCCTATAACAGCCAGCGGACTGGACCCCGTCTACGTAGATGTAGACCCGGAAACGATCATGGTCGACCCCAACCTTGTCCAGCCCACGGAGCGAACCCGGGCCCTAGTCATGCAGCACACGTTCGGGATCATGGCTCCAGAGCAGTCAAGGGCGTTGGCGCAAGTTGCGCGGGACAATGACCTGCTCTTGGTAGAAGACAGTGCACATTGCCTCTCCAAGATTGCGTTGGATGAGGCAGGGCGCCCCCTTGCCGACGTCTCAGTTCACTCTTTTGGTATCGAAAAACTCCTTCCGACCAGGTTTGGGGGCGCCATCTGGTTGAACCCCGAAATGAAGAATCGTGAGCTGCGGGCTCATTTAGATAAGGCTCTTTCTTCTTTGAAGGTCGTCGGCCTGGGCAAGAGCGTCGTCAGCCGGGCGTATCGGATCCAAAATGGGGTCCTGAACCGCCTTCCACTAAACGTTGGGAACAGGCTGAAGGCCCCACTAGCCAAGGTGGGACTGTTCGAAGCCCCAATAGTCGACGCTGAGCGACGCGGCCAACTGCCAGGACGCGCTACACAGCCATCCGACTGGATGCTGAAGGCAATGCTGCATGGCCTGAGCCAATTCAATGCCGTAGAAAAGACGCGCACTGCAGCGACAGAGTTCTTTGGGACAGCTCTGAGCACGGAAGGCATTTACATGCCCAAAGCTCTGTCATCCGCGGACCCGTTGGTCAGGTTCCCATTTTTCACGCAAACGCCCGGACAGGCTGAGCGCGTCATCTCCGCTGTGAACCAAGCAGGCTTTTTTGCCGGCCACTGGTATCGCCCCTTGCTGTTCCCGGGTCCCTTAGGGCCCGGGTTACGGTTCGATCCGAACGGTACCGACCTTCCCGTTACGCGCTCATTGGCCTCGCGCGTCGTGAACCTGCAGACAAACACTGACCTTGTAACGTGTGAGCAGACTGCCAACGTCGTCTTGGCAGCGCTTGGGAAAGCTGCGTCAGCGCGGGGCGACCGCTACGGGAACGAAGACTTTGTTCCCGTCCTGTTGGGCACTGGCTTAGGCGCTTACGCCATGGCCCGCTCGTTCCATGAGCGCTACGGGGTGCGCTCGCTAGCTTTAGGGCGGGCTCGACTAGATGAGACTGCAGATTCTTCGATCATCGATGTCCGAACCTACGACAACTTTGACGACCCAGACTTCATCGTAGAGACCCTTCAGTCTTTGAAGAAAGAGCTCGGCGACCGCAAGTTGCTCCTGATCCCCACCATCGAGTTCTACACGAACGTGGTTTCAGAGCGTGCCGGTGAACTGGGTTCCGGCTTTGCGGTCCCGCTCCCCGACCAGGACCTAGTAAGCCGCCTCATCGACAAGGTGGACTTCTACAAGGAGTGCAAGGAATTAGGCCTGCCGTACCCTGAGACCGACGTGCTCACGTATGAGGAGCACCAAAACGGAATGCCGAACTGGGCGGACTTTCAGTTCCCGTTGATAATCAAGCCCGCCGACACGGATACTTACCAGCGTGCAATTTTCGAGGGGCGAAAGAAGATTTACCGCGTTGAAACCCCGCAAGAGGCTAGCGACGTCGTCAAGCTCATCTACTCCTCCGCTTACCGCGGGGACCTAGTGTTACAAGAACTCATGGGTGGCGCCGAAGAGGTGATGCGCGTCGTGAACACTTATTCTGACCAGCAGGGCAAGACGCGTTTCGTTTCTGTGGGTCAGGTCCTTCTTACAGAAGTTGACCCAGCGCGCGTCGGAAACAACACTGCTATCGCAACGGTAGAAGATCACCTGCTAGCGACCACAGTCAGAGATTTCTTAGATGCAGTCGGCTACAAGGGAATTGCAAACTTTGATTTCATGTTCGATCAGGCCACAGGCACATACAAGGCGTTAGAGGCCAACCTGCGCGCTGGCGCAACCCATTTCTATACGGCGGCTGGGGACGGAAACCTGGCTGAACACATGGTCCAGGACCTGATTTACGACTCGCCGTTGCCGTACCAGGAAAACAGCAGGGAGGGGCTGTGGGTTAACTTGCCGACAACTCTTGCCCGACGACTTGCTCCCAGGGCCATTCGTGACAACTACGGTGGTGTCCTGCGCCAAGACCCCATCCACACTCTTGATTACGGGCCTGATTCGACGCTGCGCCGGAAACTACGCAAGGCAAGACTGGATTTGAAACGCTCACTGGACCACGCCAAATACGGCCGCAGCCGGCTCAACAAGTAAAGCAGGAGCCGGCGGGAAGGTTGCCCCTAGCTTCGGCTAGCTGGCTCGAGGAATGACCGTTGTTGTCGCCTTTTTGGTCGGCGGTTCCAACAGCTGCGTGGCCGGGCTGTCCCCCATGATGTCCATGAGCAATTGGTGACGGTACTGCTGCTGTTCCAACGACAAGGTGGTTGACCCGGATCCGTCGGGAAGCAGGGGTGTGACCAGGTGGCCGTTCCACGTGTCGACTGTTGCTCCCTGCCAAGTTGCTTCGACAATCTTAGGAGGCTCATCCGCCTCCTTGACCACGGTGAAGTAGGCGACGATCCCAGTCAGGCTCTCTGTCCCGCAGCATTCCGGCCACATCGATGACACGAAGTTACCTGTTCCAAACGCGACCCACATACCGTTTCCGTTCGGACCGCCTTCCAGATAGTCGATGGGAAGGGGCCAGTGAGCGTGGTGGCCAATGATCAGATCGACAACGCCGGACTGGGCCAGCTGCTCGGCAATCTCAACTTGCCAGGGGTGGAGTTCCGCGGAGTACTCCGGACCACAACAGTGCACGGAGGCGACCACCATATCGGCCCCTTCTTCGCGTGCTTTCGTTGCTTGTTGGATTAGGCGATCTGCATCCAACCACTCAACGGACCAGGGCGCCCCTTCCGGGGTGGGGAATCCGTTCAGGCCGTACGTGCCAGCTATGTTCGCCACGGTGACCTGCTGGCCTTCACCCTCAACGACGTACATCTGGGCCGACTCAGCTTCTTCCGTGGACCTGGCTGTACCCACGTGGCCCAGTCCTTCTCTGTCTAGAACATCCAGGGTGTGCACGAGCCCGCGATACCCCTGGTCAACAGAGTGGTTGGTAGAAGTTGAGCACCCATCCCAGCCGCCCGCTGCGATAGCTGCGCCCAGCTCTTCGGGTGCGCCAAAAACAGGAAAGCCGGTGGGAGTTTCGCCCGGGTGCAGTAGAGGCACCTCCAAGTTACAAATCGCCAGGTCGGCCCCTTGAATGTAGGGGTCCATTGGTGCAAACAACGGGCGGAAATCCCAGCCGTCGCCGGCCCAGGCGCTATCGCCAACCTCCGTGTGGATCAAGAAATCGCCACCGCCGGCAATCGTGAAAATAAGGGGGTCTGGGGGCTCTTCCGCCGGTAGCGACTGGGGCTCTTCT
>CAYFVT010000088.1:0-1351 GCA_964346705.1 uncultured Actinomyces sp.
GTCACCGACTACCTGGTGGAAGGCGACTTCCCGAAGTTCGGAAACGATGACGACCGCGTTGACGACATTGCAGTGGATCTGGTGCAGACCTTCATGGACAAGATCCGCAAGTTCCCCACATACAGGGATTCCACGCACACGCAGTCCGTTCTGACGATTACCTCAAACGTTGTGTACGGAAAGCACACGGGCAACACGCCCGATGGGCGCCGCATGGGCGAACCTTTCGCACCGGGAGCGAACCCGATGAACGGTCGTGACACTCACGGCATGTTGGCTTCTGCCCTTTCTGTGGCGAAGCTGCCGTACGAGGATTCCCAGGACGGGATCTCCCTCACCAACACGGTTGTTCCTTCAGGGCTTGGCCGCACAGAGGAAGAGCAGGTGGAAAACCTGGTCGGGCTGTTGGATTCCTACATGGGTGAAGGCGGCTTCCACATGAATGTGAACGTGCTCAACCCGGACACGCTAAAGGACGCGATGGAAAATCCTGAGAACTATCCTCAGCTGACCATCCGTGTTTCCGGTTATGCGGTGAACTTTGTGCGACTGACGCGCGAACAGCAGATGGACGTCATTTCGCGCACGTTCCACGCCAGCATGTGAGTACTGACGGTGTTGCCGGGCTCTACACGCCGAGCCCGGCAGAAAACCCGGTGGCCCGCGTCATGGGCCAGGGGCTCAGTGGGATTGGTGCGGCCGAGGATTTGGCGCGCATGGAGCAGGCACGCCTCATCCATGGGGGTGAGCTGCTGTCATTGCATTCCTGGGAGCTGGTAACGGCTGTTGACGGGCCGGGCACGCGCCTGACCACATTCCTGTCGGGATGTCCACTGCGCTGCCTTTACTGCCACAACCCAGACACTATGGATATGCGTCGCGGGACTATGGTTCCGACCCAGGACATAGTGAAGCGAATGCTCCGCTACAAGCGCATCTTTAAGCGTACAGACGGGGGCATCACCATTTCCGGTGGCGAGCCTTTGATGCAGCCTGCCGGCGTGGCACGTTTGCTTCGCGCAGCGCGAGAAAACGGGATCCACACTGCCATCGACACCTCTGGCTTCCTGGGGTCGCGGTGCACCGATGAGATGCTAGATGACCTCTCGCTTGTGCTGCTAGACATAAAAAGTGGGGACGAAGAAACCTACAAACGCCTCACTTCACAGAGCCTGCAACCTACGCTGGACTTCGCGAAAAGGCTTGGCGAACACGGCGTGCCCGTCTGGGTTCGCTTCGTTGTTGTCCCCGGTTACACGGATGATCCGGAAAACGTTCGGGCGGTTGCCCAGATCGCTGCGTCAATTCCAACTGTGGAGCGTGTGGAAGTTCTTGCGTTCCACCAGATGGG
>CAYFVT010000088.1:1451-4865 GCA_964346705.1 uncultured Actinomyces sp.
GAAGTCCAGTTTGGACCGCGCACCTTTCCTCGTTTGGGGATCGCTGACTGTTGGGACTGTGGCGCTAAGTGGCCACCAAGCTAGGAACCGCTGGTCTTTTCCGTTTAGGACCACTTCGGTTTCAAGACCTAGGCGTTCACCCAGCGTGGCTATTGCTGCACGTACTTCAGTCAGTCTTGCGAATGCTTCGGGGTCTGCATTTCTCCAGGAGGCAGCCGGGGGCACCTGCAGCGGGTTGCGTTCGCTTCGGGCCGGCCACTTGCCCTCCGGAAGGCTCTTAGCTTCTTCAATGGCCTGCCACCAAACATCGGTGTGCCTCTTTGCTAAGGGACGCCTGAAGTCCGGGATCCCCAACATGTCGCGACGTCGTTTGGGCACCCAAGCTGCGGCGTCAACGATTGCTTTGGCCGAAAGGAGTCGGCCGGGAGCAATATCCAGACGCTTTCCCAACTCTTCTCTGGCCTGCCACAAGCTACGGGCGACTGCCAGTCCCTGTCGGTTACGTATCTTGCCTAAGCCTTTTGTGTTGCGCCATGTGTTTGGCTTTGGCTGCACGGGGTGTTCCAGGAGGTGGCGAAACTCCTGCTTCGCCCAGTCAAGGCGCTCTAGCCCAGCCAAGACGTCGAGGAGTTGAAGTCTTAGTTGGGGGAGTAGTTCCACATCAAGCGCGGCGTATGAGAGCCAAGTTTGAGGCAGTGGGCGCCTAGACCAATCCTCGTTCTGGTGGGCCTTTGCAAGCCGCACCCCCAGGTACTGCTCTGTTAGGGCTCCAAGACCGAATCTGGTTGAGCCGGACAACCTTGCCGCAGTCTCCGTATCAAACAAGGAACTTGGGGTTAGGCCCAGCTCCGCCATCGCAGCTAGATCTTGGTCGGGGGCGTGCAAAATCCACTCACCTGCCAAGACGTCCTGCAGGCTAGACAAGTCCGGGAGTCTTCGGGGGTCTATCAGGAAGCTGCCCGAACCTTCGCGTCGCAGTTGCACCAGGTAGGCGCCCGCACCGTACGTTCGGCCTTGCGCCCTTTCCGTATCCACTGCCACGGGCCCGCTGCCGCGCTCTAGACCCGCCTTCACTGCCTTCAGATCACGCAGGGTTTCAGTGAGGGGAGGAACGCCGTCCGCGGGTGCGGACAGCAGCGGCAGGTCTTCGTCGTTCCCTTGTTCCTCAGTCATTTCCATTCACACTCAGAACCTCAGAGGGTTCCATCCCCATGTTTTGGCGCAAAGCTTCTGTCCACCCCTCCAGGTGTGGCGCTAAATCCAAGTCCAGCGGTGTCCATGAACAACGCAGGTCCGCGTTCAGTGTGGCGCCCTTCAGCTCTAGACCTCCAAAAGCCTGCGTCGCCTCTACCGTCACGGAACCAACCAGGTTCGCATAGGGCGCTTCGGCCCCGTCCAAGCTATTCGACAAAGCCATCCACACGGCTTCGGGCAGTAGGGGATCGGTGCTCTGCTCTGCGTCTATTTCAATCCTGGCGTGACCAACAACTCGCAGCGGCCCACCCCAGTTCGTTTCCTGATCGGCGTCGTACAGGATCACAAACGTGGCGACTGCAGGGCGCGCACCCTCCGCGTCGGCGAGCTCAATTTCTATAGCTGCAGAGAAGGGTGCAAGTCGCGGTGCAGCAATTTCCTCCAGTACGAAACGCGGGTGAACGTGCGCCCGTCGCAGCGACGTCAGGGCGCTGAGAAAATCGTTGGGTGCCGTAGCTTCGCTCACGTCAACACCATATGGCCGCACTTAACTGGTGAGTGGGTGCCGCGCCGCGGATACACTGGCTCAAGTCGCTACCGAGGAGGGCTAAGTTGCGTCATCACACAAGGTCGGGCGTTATTCGGGCTGACTTCAAAGACATCCGGGATCAAGTCGCAGACCTGCCAGTCGAGCAGACCCCGGCTTGGTACAAGTTTGAGGAGTCCCTAGGTGACCGTCAGTTCTTAGGCTATTTCCAGGTCATCATTGAGGGTCGCCCCGCCGCCTTCTTGGCGCTCCAAAAAGTCCGCTACCACGGACTGCAGTTCCTTTGGAGCAAGCATGGGCCACTTTGGCTGCAAGAACCGACTGTGCGCCTCCAAGAACAGGTCGTCTCGGTACTGGTGTCTTGGGTGCGGGAGATCCTGCCGCTCACACCATTCATACGCCTGCACCTGACCAGTCCGGTCTGTGATGCGCAGCCCCCTTTCCAGATTGTCACGTTTGACACGACCGTCTTCCTGGACGCCACTGGGACGGCCGAGGAAATCTTGAGTCGCTTTAGCAGGCGTGGGCGTAGAAACCTGAGGGCTAGCTGGCGCAAGACCCCGATCGACGTATCGGATGAGACGGCCGCGGCAGCAGAGGACTTTTCTGACTACCACGCCGTGATGGTGGAGACGGCGCAGCGCCAAGGGTTTTCACCGTGGCCTGCGCAGCTCTACCAGTCCATGCTGGAAAACCTTGGCGCGGAACATGCCCGCCTCTTCGCGGGTCGTGTAGACGGGGAGCTTGTCGGCTGGGGTCTGTTCACCGTCTCAGGAACACAGGGAGCGTACTACTACGCTGCGGCAAACGAAGCAGGCAGAGAGCGCGGCTCTGCGGCGCAGATCTTGACTAGAGCGGCTGAGGAGCTTGGTTCCCAGGGTGTCACTCAAATCGACCTAATGGGGATCGGCTCGGAGCTGGCCCCGTCCTTGAACGGGCTCAACGTCTTTAAGACGGCGTTCGCCAAGGAACCCACTGTCGTGGCACCCGCCTGGGACGTGCCCGTGAACAAAGTGCTGTTCCGCACACTGGAGGCTGCCCAGACAATGACCCGGTCGACAAGGCGCCGGCTTTCGGACCTCGCGAAGGTTCTACGGCGCAATGAAATCGGCAATGAGGGCAACGAAGAAACAGGCGGCGCGGACCGGGCCTAGAGCGCGACATTCGCCACGTGTGTGTCACTGCGCTTGGAGACAGCAAGCTGCAGCTGCTAAGCTTTCACTCGTTGCTTTTGGGTTTCCATAAGCGCGGATGTGGCTCAGTTGGTAGAGCATCACCTTGCCAAGGTGAGGGTCGCGGGTTCGAATCCCGTCATCCGCTCGGGCCGTTGGCGCAGCGGTAGCGCGCTTCCCTGACACGGAAGAGGTCACTGGTTCGATCCCAGTACGGCCCACCAAACCGGCGGTGTGAACCGTCACAGCACGCAGTGGGACTAGCCGCGTTCCAGCGAGGTGGTCGGGCTCATGAAGTCGAAGAAGACACAGATCATGCTGGTGTTGTTTTTCGTTGCGATCGCCGCTGTGGAGGCGTACCTGTTCCTGCAGGTTTCGCAGCCAAGAACTGAATCGCTAGAAGTTCTTGAAGTCCCAGAGGCCACCGTCCAGTCGGCACAAGCCGCAGAAGAGCCCCAGTCGCTACCGGCGGAAGAGCCCCCAGACCCCCTTATTTTCACG
>CAYFVT010000089.1:0-4785 GCA_964346705.1 uncultured Actinomyces sp.
CTGATCTGCCCTTCGGTGACCGTACCTGCGGGCAGCAGCCACGCGCCGAGCATGATGACAGCCACCACGGGCATGGTCACGACAAGAACCAGGCCGAACAGGAGGAACATGCGCTGCCACGCTGTGTAGCGTTCCAGGCGCCACATTTCCCGGAACGCGTTGTCAATGCGCCGCACCCGCTGGTCTGTCAGGTTGAAAGCGTCCGTGGTTTCGGCGTTCTCCATGCTCTCCGTAAGGCCGCCTGCCACCCGCGCCCAACCGCTGGCCATTGCCCTATAGGCGGGGACTGTTCGCGGCAGATACCAGCGCATGATCAGAACCACGGGTGGGAACGGTAGCAGCAGCATCAGCGCCAAGACTGGGGAAACCAGGAACGCCGCGACCAGGGTCACGGCAATGGTGGTGACGGCAACCATGATGGAGGACACGCCCTGGCGGACCAGGAACTGTACCTGCTCCACATCGCGCGTGGTGCGGCCAACCAGGTCCCCCGTCCCAGCCTCTTCCACCACGGACAGTGGTAGCCGGGTCACCGTGTCGACTAGGTCTTCCCGCAAGCGGGCGAACACGGTTTCCCCCAGGATGCGGGAATAATACTCAGCGAAGTACGCCATGACAGCGCCCGCAGCCACTAGGGCTAGCGCCCCACCCAGAGCCCAAGCCACCAGGTCGTGGCCCTCCCCCGCCGTGACGCGGTCAATTACGACCCCCAAAATCCAGGGCAGCCCGACAGCCGTCAGGGTGGCACCAATCTGCAGTACAACAACCAGGGTGAGCAGGCGGGAGTGTTCGCGCATTAGTCTTGCCAGGTTCGTCATGATCACCCGGCCATTTGCCACGGGAAGTTTCACCGGTCTCCCCCCGTTTCCCGCGCGATCACCCGGGCATACTCGCCGTGGTCCCGCAACTGCTGGTGAGTCCCTTCGGCAACGGCTTGGCCCTGGTCGTCCAGGAAAATAATGTGGTCGCACTTTTCTAGCCAGAGGGGCGAGGCCGTCACAACCAGGGTCGTTTGCCCGGCCCGGTCGGAAACCAGTGCCCTGGCGATGCGCTCTTCCGTGTGGGAGTCAACGGCGGAGGTCGGCTCCACAGCCAACAGGATGGGCGGGTCAGCGTAAACTGCTCGGGCCAAAGCAACGCGTTGGCGTTGACCACCGGACAGGTTACGCCCCCGCTCGGTTAGCCAGCCCGCGACACCTCCCGGCAGCGAATCCACTGCATCCCCCGCATCTGCAATGCGCAGTGCTTCCTCTAGTCGGGGGTCTTGGGGGACCCGGTCGGGGCGGTACAGGGAACCTTCATGCCGCGCTGCCTCTTCCAAGTGCTCCCGGTAAACCAGTTCGGTCACCCCGCGCGGCGCCGGGTCGGCCGTGGCGGCCCCGCGCACAGACCAGTGCAGGGGGCCGGAAAACAATTGGGCGTCGGCCTCCGCCAGCAGGATTCCCGCCCGCACCTGATCCAGCGGAATCTGGCGCAAGTCCGTTTTGCCGAGCAGGGCTTGGTCGGCGTCATCCGTGCGGGCTAGGCGCCTAGCCGCGCCGGCCGCCAAATCCGGGTTAGCCGCCACTAAGGCCGTCACCTGCCCGGGTGGGACTCGCACCCCCGACACTGGGTCGTGCAAGGGAAGGCCAGCGAAATCCGCGCTCCAGTCTAGGGCTGGGGCTCCTGAAACTAGCCCTTCGTCCTCGTCCCCCGCCAGATCATTGGTCAGGAAACTGTCGGAAACGGCGGGTTGGGCGGCGTGGAACTGGGACAGTTTCTTCATGCCAACCCAGGAGCGCGTGCCCACCTGCACCACCCAGGCAGCAACATTGATTGGGTTACGCAGGTAAACGGTCATAGCGAAAAATGCGACTAACTGACCGGCCGTCAGTTGCCCCCGCAAAGTCAGCAGAGCCCCCACGCCCACCACGACGGCCATGAACAGTTGGGGGACGGCTGAACGGATCACCGCAAGCGCCGCCTGGTTTCCTGCAACCTTAATGCCGGCCTCTTTCACCTTTTGGGATTGGGCCTGGTAGCGGGCGTTGTAAAAGTCCTCGCCACCCACACCGCGCAGGACCCGCAAACCAGAGACAGCGTCGGAGGAGATGGTGGTGAGGCGGCCCTGCTCCTCCCTTTGCGCTGACTGTTTGCGTTCCATCGGTTTCACCAGGAACGTGACGCCAATGATGGACAGTGGCAGTCCGACGATGACCACCCAAGCCAGGGGCGGGGCCATTTTGAACATGACTACGGCAACCGCCACGAACGCAGCCACAGCCGCTAGAGCCTCTGCAACGAACACGGCGGCGGAGCCCACTTGGTCGGAGTCGTTCAGGATTGCGGTCACCACGTCGCCAGGAGGCTGATCGGTTTTCCCGGCGCGGCCCGCACGGATAACGCGGTGGGCGACGGCGCGAGAGGAACCGAGGGCGGCCCACAGGTAGGAGGCCACTTCAGCTATTTGGTTGATCCCGTCCCCCACACTCATCACCAGGACACCGAAGGTGAAGATTCCAAGGGAGATCAAGGTAGGTGCGGTCAGACCGTAGTTCACGGCGTCGTCAACCGAATTGCCCATAAAAACAGGTAGCAGCGCCCCCAGGACGGAGCCGACGCTGAGGGCCAGGGTTTGCACCAGGATCAGCGGCCACGCGGAGCGCAGCACCCGCCACGCCAACTGTTTCGGGTCCTGCCCCAAGTCCAGGGGGGTCCCGCTGGGTGAGTGCAACAGTCGTGGCCACCGGGCCGGGGTCTTCGCCAGGGGCGGCAGTTTCACACCGGCCTGGTCGGCCCGCTCACGCAGGAACGCGGCCGAATCGTCCCCTGACCACGTGTTGTCTCCACTTTTCGTCACGGTTGAGGTTATCCCCCGGGGCGGCCGGCCGACAAGTGCGCCCCCCGGTGACCAAACCAACCGCCCCGGTCAGTCGCTCACTAGTCCCGTTGGACCTTGCCGCAGGCTTTCGCCTTGTCTGGCCGCAGGATCGACGTGGGTGGGCAAAAAGCCGGGCTCCAGGGCCACTGTCTGCCAACTGATGTCGATCTTCTGAGAAGGAGCGGCGCCGGGACGACTACCATGGGGGACGGACCTTGCAAGCCGGCTCCTTGGCAGTTGCGCTGCCGGCCCGCTTGCGAGCTTGCGAATATCAGTGTCGAAAGTTGAGGACGAAACAATGACGACTCGTTTGCTTGTGATGGGCAGTGGCGCGGCCGCGGAGGCGCGAAACCTTTACCAGGAGCTGTTTGACGCGTTGGCGTCCACCCCGGAAGCGGGGGGAAACCTAGAAGAAATCGACGCCACCGGGGGCCTTCCCGTGGCGAAGATCGCGCACGACCCGTCGAAGGCTTTGAATGAGGTCGTTGTTTCCCTGCGTTCCGCCCAGTCGGGAATCGTGGTTATTGAGGGTCTGGCTGCCACCCCTGTCCCCTCCTTTGACACGGTCGGCTGGAACCTGGACGTGGCGGCAGCCTTGGGGGCCACGGTTGTTTACTCCCTGGACGCGCAGGGTTTAAGCCCCGAACTGATCAGCCAAGAAATCGCCACTTTCAAGGCCCGCGCCGCCGCCCACAATGCGACCGTGGCCGCAGTGGTCCTGTCTGGCCCGCACGATCCGGGAACAGTTGACGATGGAACCCTGGTGCTTTCCACTCCACTGAATGAGGGGGACGTGCAGAAAATCCTGTCCCCCAAGGTCCAGGCTGTGACACCGCTAATGTTCAAGACTGACCTGTTGGAGCGTGCTGGCGCCAACAAGCAGCGCATTGTGCTGCCGGAAGCGGAAGATGAGCGCATCCTGCGGGCCACCGCCGAACTGCTGTCCCAAGGGGTGGCAGACATTATTCTGATCGGCAACGTCTCTGAAGTCACGGACAAGGCCCGCGACCTGGGTGTGAACATTGAAGAAGCCACCATTGTTGCCACCAGTGAGCCCACCCTGAGTGAAAAGTATGCGGCCGAACTGGCGCGCCTTCGGGAAGCGAAGGGCATGACTTTGGAGCAGGCGCGGGAAACCGTGGCTGACCCAACCTATTTTGCGACCATGATGGTGCAAATGGGGGACGCGGACGGCATGGTTTCAGGCGCAACCCATACGACAGCGGACACGATTCGTCCTGCCTTCCAGATCATTAAAACTCAGCCGGACGTGTCGCTGGTGTCGTCCGCATTTTTGATGCTGATGGCCGACCAGGTCCTGGTGTTCGCTGACTGCGCCGTGGTCGTATCCCCGGACGCGGCTCAGCTGTCCCAGATTGCGCTGACCAGCGCGGAAACTGCGCGCCAGTTTGGGATCGACCCGAAGGTGGCCATGCTTTCCTACTCCACAGTCGGTTCGGGGGCGGGCCCATCCGTTGATCTGGTGACTGAAGCGACCAACCTGGTGCGCCAAGCGAGCCCGGACCTTCCCGTGGAGGGGCCAATCCAGTTTGATGCGGCCGTTGACCCGGGCGTGGGGCAGGCGAAAGCGCCCGGATCCGCTGTTGCTGGCCAAGCGACGGTCCTGGTTTTCCCAGACTTGAACGCGGGTAACATTGCGTACAAAGCCATCCAACGTTCCGCCGGTGCAACGGCCGTGGGCCCAGTTCTGCAAGGCCTGCGCAAACCGGTCAACGACTTGTCGCGCGGGGCGCTGGTGGAAGACATTGTTAACACCGTGGCGATCACCGCGGTTCAAGCGCAAGGGCAGGGCAGCAACTAATGGTTGAAACGGTTCTAGTCATAAACTCGGGTTCTTCTTCCCTGAAATACCAGCTGATTAACCCGAACACGGGCCACTCCCTGGCAACCGGTTCCGTGGAGCG
>CAYFVT010000090.1:0-4784 GCA_964346705.1 uncultured Actinomyces sp.
TTGCGTCAAACCCGTCTGGTGGCAACCCCAGTGGAAGCGGCGGCAGACGGTGCGGCCGGTTTCATTCGCGCCCGCGGGTTCGCCATCTCAGAGAGGGCGGCCGACGCGGTTCACCGCACCATCACGGGGGATGATCCCATGGTTGTTGAAGCCCGCATCACCGACTACACGCATGGCCCGCAGGCACGCTAGGTACTGCAGAAATTGAATGACTGAAAAAACTGCTGTAGACAATCCTGCCCAGGGTGAGCCGACCCAGCGTCAGATCCGTAAGTGGCGCCGCTTCCTAGCTGAAGAGCAGATTGAGGCGCAAACCTACCGCAACCTGGCCAAGAGGGAATCGGGCGAGCAGCGGGAAATCATGCTGGAACTGGCCGAAGCGGAGCGGCGGCATGAGGAACATTGGCGCGAACTGCTGGGTGAACATGCGCATCCGGCCCCATCGCCGCGCCTCTACTCGCGTTTGTTAGCAGCTTTAGCGGGCCGGTTTGGTTCCGTGTTTACTTTGGCTTTGGTGCAACGGTCAGAGCAGAGGTCCCACTACGAAACTGATGAGGACGCCACGCCCCAGATGGCGGCTGATGAGCAGATCCACTCCGAAGTGGTCCGCTCCTTAGCTACTGCGTCGCGTGCCCGGATTGCGGGGAACTTCCGTGCGGCCATCTTCGGGGCTAACGACGGGCTGATCTCTAACCTGGCCCTGATTCTGGGTGTTGCTGGGGCGGGCATGGACGCGCGCTGGATCCTAGCCACCGGTGTTTCTGGTCTGCTTGCCGGTTCCCTGTCCATGGCGGCGGGGGAGTGGATCAGTGTTTCCAGCCAGAAAGAACTATTGGACGCCTCCATCCCTCAGCCTTTGCAGCGCCGGTCGGTTTCTAAGTTGGACATGGACCAAAACGAGTTGGAGCTACTGTTCCGCGCCCGCGGGGAAAGCGCGGAAGAAGCAGCGGAACATGCGGCCGCCGTGTTCTTGTCACTGAACCCCGCGGGGGAAGACACGGGCATACTGGCCTTGGACCTGATCCCACAGGCGGGAGCCCAGGGCGCTTCGGATGACATTGGGAAACCGATGCAGGTGGCTTTCAGTTCATTCCTTTTCTTCGCCATGGGCGCCTTCGTGCCCCTGCTGCCCTACCTGTTCGGGGCAACCGGCCTGGTGGCCGTGATTTGGGCGGCAGCTGTTGTTGGCCTGGTGCTGGTGGTGACCGGCGGGTTTGTTGGTTTACTGTCGGGACGTTCCCCATGGGCGGGGGCTCTGCGACAACTGATAATTGGTTTCGGAACCGCGGCGCTCACGTTCTTCTTGGGCACCCTGTTCGGAACGGTGGTTTAGCGCCCCAGCAGCGGCGCACGCAGGAAAGGAGGGTGGGGTGGACGAGGTCGCTAGCAGCGCCATGAACGACGTGTTCCGCACCATCGACCTGACCGGCGTGCTGCTGAACGGTATTTTGGGCGGAAAACTAGCCCGCTCTAAACACTTCGACGCGGTCGGTTTCGTTGTGCTTGCGGTCATGTCGGCAATGGGTGGGGGCATCATCCGCGACGTGATGCTAATGAACGGGCCGCCAGTCGCCCTCACTGATCCCCTCTATATCTCTACCGCCCTGATTGGCGCCAGTATCGCGTTCCTGTGGCGGCTGCAGTCCCGCTTTTGGCGGGTGGCGCTGATCATGGCGGACGGGATAGTGCTGGGTTCTTGGGCGGCGACGGGGGCCGCGAAAACCCTGGAGGCCGGGTTCGGACTGATGCCCGCCCTGATGCTAGGAATCACCACCGCGGTGGGTGGGGGCATGATTCGGGATGTGACGGCAGGGAACGTGCCCATGGTGTTTGGTGGCAACAACCTGTATGCGACGCCCGCGTTTGTTTCCGCCCTGGTCATGGTTGGTTTGTACTCCACCGGGCACCCACTGATCGGCATGATTGCGGCCACGGTTATCGGGTCGTCGTTCACCGTCTTGGCCCATTGGCGCAACTGGCAGCTCCCCGTGCACAGTGACTGGTCCCTGTCGCTGACACCCGCCCAGCTGAAGCGTTTACTGGCGAACCGGCCCGGGTTTCCCACGCGGGGGAAGAACCCGCCGGACGATTTGAAGGGTTTGAAGGAAGAAATGGATGAGGTCGATGAAGCCTCTAACGATGAAACTAGTGAAAATTAGGGGGATCGGCGAATGTGCGGCAGATACACAATGTTCTCCACCGACAAAGACTTGGTAGACCTGTTTGATATCGATTTGTTGGAGGGCGAACACCAGCCGTCCTACAACGAGGCACCCAGCCAAATGGTGCGCACGGCCCGGCAGAAACAGGATGAGGGGCGGGTGTTGGACCTGCAGCAGTGGGGGCTGCGCCCCTTTTGGGCGAAGGAAAATTTCAAGCCATTGATCAACGCCCGGGCCGAAACGGTGACGGAACGACCTAGTTTCCGTTCGGCTGCCAGCAAACGACGCTGCCTGATTCCCACTAACGGGTATTACGAGTGGCAGAAGGAAGAGGACGGGAAGAAGCAACCCTGGTTCCTGTCCCTGGCGGGTAAGGACGGGGAACCAGCCCCCGTCGGTCAGGAACCCATCATGGCGATGGCTGGCTTGTGGGAGCGGCCGGGGCGCGACTTCCCGGAGGGCAGCCCGCAAACCACGGCCATCGTCACGCGGGAGGCCGCCGACACGCTGGGTTTCATCCACCAGAGGATGCCCCTGTTCGTGCCCCGTTCCCTGTGGGAAGCCTGGTTGGACCCTGAACTGACTGACCCGGGGGAAGTGCAGGAACTGGTGGACGCTATTCCCCCCGCACCGCTAGCCCCGCGCATGGTGAGCAGGGCAGTGGGGAACGTGCGCAACAACTACCCGGGCCTAATCCTGCCGGAGGACCCCATCCCCAGCCAAGGGGAGTTAGAGCTGCCCTAACGCCTGTATCCACAGTCACGCGCGCCCGGCGTGCTTCAGGGGCCTGTCAGTGGGAAGAATGACGTCGGGTAGGGGAGGTGGCGCGCTTTGACGCGAAGACGGTTCGCAGTGGGGGACGCGGTAGTCGTCCTGGTTGCAATCCTGATGGCCATTTGGCTGATTCACCCTGGCCTCGGGATCGACATTCTGGGGCTGGGTGGCCCGCGCAGCAGCGGCGACCCCATGGCCGGGCAAGACCCGCAAGAACTACTGAAAGAACTAGATGACTTGGATGTGCGTGCCGGCAGCCAAGGGAAGTTGCCTAAATATGAGCGGCGGGAGTTCGGGGACGGCTGGCAAGACCTGGATGGGGACGGGTGCGACACCCGCAATGAGGTGCTAGCCCGCGACCTGGACAACACCGAATACAAGCCGGGCACAGGTAACTGCGTGGTCCTAACCGGGGTCATTCAGGACCCGTACACGGACACGACGATTGACTTCCAGCGGGGCCAAGACACGTCCTCGCTGGTACAGATAGACCACGTGGTAGCACTGGCGGACGCGTGGGAATCTGGTGCCTGGGACTGGTCAACACCCCAGCGCGTGCAGTTCTCAAACGACCAGTTGAACCTGCTGGCAGTCCAAGGTCAGGCCAACCAAATAAAGGGGGCAATGACCGCGGATGAGTGGCTGCCAGACAATGAGGCCTATCATTGTGCGTACGTGTCACGGCAGGTCGCCGTGAAGTACAAGTGGGACCTGAGCGTCACCCCCGCGGAGGCAGACACAATGAAGGAAGTCTTAGAAAACTGTGAGTGAAACCGAAACCGCGCCCCGACCTCTAACCGAGTGGGCAGGCGTGGTCGCTGTTGGACTGGTGGCGGGGTTCCTCTCTGGAATGTTCGGTGTTGGCGGTGGGGTAGTGATCGTCCCCGCACTGATGGCTGTCGCACACTTCGACCAGAGGCTAGCCAGCGGAACTTCCCTGGCGACCATTGTTCCCTTAGCCAGTGTTGGCGTGGTTAGTTACGCCCTGCATGACTCGGTCGCCTGGCTGGGGGCGCTGCTCCTAGCGGTTGGTGCGATGGCTGGCGCTCAACTGGGCACCTACCTGATGACGAAGGTGCGCTCCCGGCCCCTGCAGATCATCTTCTCTTTCGTCATGGTCCTAGCAATTGTTAGCCTGTTTCTGGTTGTCCCCTCCCGGGATGCGATGCTGGAAATCACGGTGGGCAGCGCCCTGGGCCTGGTCGCCCTCGGCTTCGGCACAGGCGTACTAGCCGGCCTGCTAGGAGTTGGTGGGGGTTTCATTGTGGTTCCGGGGTTGATGCTGTTCTTCGGGGTGTCCGACCTGATCGCGAAGGGCACGTCCCTGCTGATGATGATTCCTGCCGCCCTGTCCGGCACGGTGGCGAACGCGAAACGGGGAAACGTGGACATCCCGGCAGCCCTAGCGGTAGGAATTCCCGCGTGTGGGACCACTGTGGTTGGCTCCTCCGTCGCTGCCAGCGTTTCCCCAACAGTTGCGAACATTGCGTTCTCCATATTCCTAGGCATCATTGCCCTGCGCATGTTCATCACCGCAGCCTTTGGGGGCAGGCGCCGGAAATAGTCCCACCCCGAACCGCTCAGGCTGGGTCTTTTCGCGTGTCCCGCCTGTCCCGCATCGGCCAGTGCGGGAGCGCAGGAGCAGTCTGGTACCCAACCCGTCAATCCGGGAGCGCAGGGGCACGGTTTTTGGTCCGTTTTCAGCTCCAACGGTCCCGCATGAGCTCCAACGCTCCCGCACTGTTGAGTCCGGCACTGCCAGGGCACCCCAACTTGCTTCTGCGCGAGCGGCAACGTGCGGTTGTGGGATAACGGGGCATTTGCAGGATCGTGGGGTAGCAAAAACCC
>CAYFVT010000091.1:0-4776 GCA_964346705.1 uncultured Actinomyces sp.
GACGTGTAGAAGAACGCGAAAGCGAAAATCAGGATCGCGTTTACAACCATGTACCAGACGGACTGGTGGGAGAAGTTAACGTTGATCCACTGCACCCACGCATCGTCCGGTTCCCCGAACTGCGCGATTAGTGGGGGCATACCCAGGATCGAAGTTGAAAAGATAACGGGAATAACGCCCGCCATGTTGATCTTCAACGGAATGTAAGTGGTGGTGCCACCGTAAGTGCGGCGACCAACCATGCGTTTCGCGTACTGGACGGGAATCCGGCGCTGGGACTGCTCCACGAAGACAACCGCTACCGTTACCAGCAGGATCAGAATCAGGATCACAATGACCTTGAACCAGCCGCGAGTCATCCCAATGTCAATCAGCTGCATCGGCATGTTAGCCACAATGGAGGTGAAGATCAGCAGCGACATTCCGTTACCAACACCGCGTTCGGTGATCAGTTCGCCGAACCACATGATGACGGACGTGCCTGCAGTCATGACTAACACCATGAACAGGTACGTGCCGAAGGAGGCGTTCGGGATCACGGGTTCCACACAGTTGGGGAACATGCGACCAGACGACGCCATGGTGATCATGGTGGTCGACTGCAGCACTGCCAGGAAGATAGTGAGGTAACGCGTGTACTGCGTTAGTTTCGACTGCCCCGTCTGTCCTTCAAGGTGCAGGTCTTGAAGCCTGGGTACCGCGACCCGCAGGACCTGAATGATGATCGAGGCCGTAATGTACGGCATGATGCCAAGCGCGAAAACGGAAAGCTGTAGAAGCGCTCCGCCAGAGAACAGGTTGAACATGTCCAGAAGGGACGTCTGGTCCTGCTGGGCAATACACTGGTTCACGTTCTGCGCGGAAACACCCGGCGTCGGAACGTATGTTCCCAGCCTGTACAGTGCCATGATCAGCAGGGAGAATAAGATCTTCCTGCGCAAGTCAGGCGTCTTGAAAGCCTGACCGAATGCCTGTAGCAAACTTCCTCCTGGTCAACATGGTCGAACCCCTGCGGGCACTAAATAATGTAGCCCAGCCTACCCGCCCCAGCGGGTGTGGCCAGCTAACTAAAGATTCTTCACTAGGCAGGTGGCCGGCAGTGCAAGAAGCACCCCGGCCACCCAGTCACACCAACACGGCCGACATGGGCCGGTCATGCAGCTAGCGTGCGGTCAGTGACCCGCCCGCCGCCTGAATCTTGTCCTGAGCGGAGGCGGACCACTTCTCCACTTCCAGCTCCACTGGCACCGAAATTTCACCGGCACCCAGAACCTTCACGGGCTCCCCCTTACGGACCAAGCCCTTCGCCACCAAGTCCTGCACTGTGATTTTGCCGCCGGCCGGGAAGTTCTCAGCCAAAGCACCAACATTCACCGGCTGGTATTCAATCTTGAAACGGTTCTTGAACCCACGCAGCTTCGGCAAGCGCATGTGCAGGGGAATCTGGCCACCCTCAAAGCCCGCGGGAACCTGCCCGCGTGCCTTCGTGCCCTTAGTGCCCCGCCCCGCGGTTTTCCCCTTGGAGCCTTCACCGCGACCCACACGGGTCTTAGCTTTCTTCGCGCCCTTCGCGGGTGCCAAGTGGTGCAGTTTCAGAACTTCACCTTCACCCGGCACGGAGGCCGCGTTCTTACTTTTAGCCACTGTCAGTCGACCTCCTTGACTTCCACCATGTGGGCGACACTGCGCAGGGCACCACGCGTTGCCGCGTTGTCCTGACGCACAACGGTCTGACCAATCTTCTTCAGACCCAGTGTCTTAATCGTCTCCCGCTTTTCGCGGCGCTCCCCAATCAGGGATTTCTTGAGCGTAATTTCCAACTGAGCCATCAGTTAGTCACCCCCGCTGCAGCCTTGTCAGCTTCCGCGGCAGCGGCAGCTTCCCTTTTCTCGGCTTCGCCTGCGGCGCGTGCCTTCAGCATGGCGGTGGGAGCAACCCGTTCCAGGGGCAGGCCACGACGGGCTGCGACCTCTTCAGGTTCCTCCAACTGCTTCAGGCCATCCACGGTTGCTTTCACAATGTTCAGCGCGTTAGCGGAGCCCAGGGACTTCGTCAGCACGTCATGAATGCCAGCGCACTCAAGGACCGCACGGACCGGTCCGCCCGCAATAACACCAGTACCGGGGGATGCGGGGCGCAGCAGCACGTGGCCGGCCGCGTCCTCGCCCTCCACCAAGTGGGGAATGGTGCGACGAATCATGGGAACGCGGAAGAAGTTCTTCTTCGCTTCCTCAACACCCTTAGCAATCGCTGCGGGTACTTCCTTAGCCTTGCCGTAGCCAACGCCGACGGTGCCTTCACCGTCACCGACAACCACCAGAGCGGTGAAGGAGAAACGACGCCCACCCTTCACAACCTTGGAGACGCGGTTAATAGAAATCACGCGCTCCAAATACTGGTTGCGGTCATCGCCACCACGGCGACCATCCCGCCGGCCACCGCCGCCACCACGTCCCTTACGATCCCCGTCGCGACCCTGGCGACCGGAGCGGTCCTGAGTTGACCTATCCTGCTGCTGTTGCTCTGCAGCCATCAGTTGCTCTCTTTCCTTCGTCGCGCGATCACAGCGTCAGACCGCCCTCACGGGCGCCTTCCGCTACTGCCGCCACTCGGCCGTGATACTTGTTTCCGCCACGGTCAAACACGACCGTGTCAATGCCCGCCTCTTTCGCGCGCTGCGCGATCAGCGTGCCCACCACGTGAGCTTTCGCTGTCTTCTCACTGGTGTCAGCGCGAAGTTCAGGTTCCATGGTTGACGCCCACACCAGGGTTTCACCCAGGTCGTCATTCACCACTTGCACGAACACGTGCTTGTTAGAGCGGGTCACTACCAGACGAGGGCGCTCCGCCGTGCCGCGGATCTTTTTGCGCACACGCTGGTGGCGGCGTATCTTACCAATCCTCTTGCCTTTGCCTTTTATTGCGTAAGACATTACTTACCCGCCTTTCCAACCTTGCGGCGGACAACTTCGCCCTCGTAGCGAATACCCTTACCCTTGTACGGTTCAGGCTTACGCAGCTTGCGAATGTTAGCCGCGGTTTGACCAACCAGCTGCTTGTCAATCCCAGTAACAATCACCTTCGACTGGGAAGGTACTTCAAACTGGATTCCTGCTGGGGGCTCCACCGTAATCGGGTGAGAAAAGCCCAGCATGAACTCAATGTTGCTGCCCTTCGCTGCGGCACGGTAACCCGTACCCACAACTTCCAGGGTTTTGCTGTAGCCCTTGTCAACGCCCTCAACGGCGTTGAACACTAGGGTGCGTGACAGGCCATGCAAGGAACGCACGGTGCGGTCGTTGTTGGGCCGCTTCACGAAAACTTCGTTGCCTTCCAGTTCAGCGAAGATCGGGTCCGGCAGGTCAACCTCCAGGGTGCCTTTCGGCCCCTTCACGGTGACAAGAGGGCCATCAATCTTCACTTCAACGCCGGCAGGCAGAACAATCGGTTCTTTACCAATACGTGACATTACGCTGTCTCCTTACCAGACGTAGGCGAGGACTTCCCCACCCACACCCTTGTCGGAAGCCTGCCTGTCAGTCAGCAGCCCGGAAGATGTGGACAGGATTGCCACACCCAGGCCGCCGCGCACCTGAGGCAGGTTCGTGGACTTCGCGTACACACGCAGACCCGGCTTAGAGACGCGCTCCAGCCCGGTAATGGCGCGTTCACGCCGGCTGCCGTACTTCAATTCAAGTTTCAGTGTCTTACCGACACGAGCATCTTCAACTTCGATGCCTTTGATGTAGCCCTCACTCAGCAGGATCTGCGCGATCGCATCCTTCAACTTCGAGTAGGGCATCGAAACAGACTCCAGTTGAGCCTGGTTCGCGTTGCGCAGACGCGTCAGCATGTCTGCGATTGGATCAGTCATTGTCATTTTGGGGCGTGCCCCTTCCTCGACGTGGTTTCCGGGGAAGCTATTGCCGCTTCTGGACCTTCGTCGTAAGTGTTACCAGCTGCTCTTCGTCACACCGGGCAGTTCGCCTCGAAGGGCCAACTCACGCAAGCAAATACGGCACAGCCCAAACTTGCGGTAAACGGACTTCGGCCGCCCACAGCGGTTGCATCGGGTGTAAGCGCGGACAGCAAACTTCGGTTTGCGGGCCGCCTTGATTCGTAGGGATCTCTTCGCCATAGCTCAGTCCTCTTTGAATGGGAAACCGAGTTTAGCTAGCAGGGCGCGACCTTCAAGGTCGTTCTTCGCGGACGTCACAATCGTGATGTCCATCCCGCGCACTCGGTCAACTTTGTCAATGTCGATTTCGTGGAACATGGCCTGCTCGGTCAAACCGAACGTGTAGTTGCCGTGCCCGTCGAACTGTTTGGGGCTGAGACCGCGGAAGTCACGGATCCGGGGCAGCGCCGTCGACATGAGTCGATCCAGGAACTCCCACATCCGGTCATCACGCAGCGTCACGGAAGCACCAATGGCCTGCCCTTCACGCAGTTTGAACTGCGCAATGGACTTCTTCGCCCGGTTGATCCGCGGCTTCTGCCCGGTAATCGCAGCCAGGTCAGTGATGGCACCGTCAAGTACCTTCGAGTCGCGCGCCGCGTCCCCCACCCCCATGTTGACTACCACCTTGACAGGGGCACCAACCTGCATGGGGTTCTTTAGGTCGAACTCTTCCTGCATCTGGCCGATAATCTCGGTCTTGTACTTTTCTTTCAGGCGCGGGCTCATGCGTCTAGCTCCTTACCGGGCTCAATACCCCGACGCGTGCCACCGCGGGCCACACGTACACGCACGGTTTTCTTCTTCCCGTCCTGCAT
>CAYFVT010000092.1:0-4741 GCA_964346705.1 uncultured Actinomyces sp.
CAATGTCGGACAGTCCGACTAGGTCCCGGTCAACGCCCAAGAACGCAAGTCGAGGGTGGGCGACTCAGATTGGACGCGGGCGTCACCCCAACCTCATTCGGGGATGATGCTCTTGGTTAGGCAGATCTTCGTAGGCACAATGGGGGTCATGACTGAAAAACGTGTGTTGGTAACAGGTGCTTCCACAGGTATTGGCGCAGCCACGGTCCGCGCCCTAACGGATTCTGGCTGGAAGGTCCTAGCCACCGCCCGCCGAAAGGACCGCTTGGAAAAACTGCAGGCCGAAACGGGCTGTGAAATCTGCGTGGCAGACCTGACCGACGCCGCGGACCTCCGGAAACTGGCGGAGGCCGCCGCGTCAGCCCCCCTACACGCAGTCGTCAACAACGCGGGCGGGGCCCTAGGTGTCGACAGGGTTGACCAAGCGGACCCCCAACGCTGGCGCCGCATGTATGAGATCAACGTGATGACCGCGCTGGAAGTCACCAACATGAGCCTGCCGCTGATCCGCGAAGCTGGCGGGGGCAGTCTGCTGTTCGTAACCTCCACGGCAGCGCTGGACACCTACCCGGGCGGCGCGGGCTACGTGGCCGCGAAACACGCTGAGGCGATGCTGCCCCGAACCCTTCGCTTGGAGCTACTTGGCGAACCGATCCGCGTCATCGAGGTTGCCCCGGGGATGGTGGCAACAGAAGAGTTCTCCTTGAACCGGCTGGGCACCAAAGAAAAAGCCGACGAAGTGTATGAGGGCGTGGATGCTCCGCTGGTCGCCGATGACGTTGCGGATGGGATCCGATTCGCCTTGGACGCGCCGGAACACATGAACGTTGACCTGATGGTCTTGCGCCCGGTCGCACAGTGCTCGAACACGCAGGTCCATCGAGCGCCCCTGAGCGTTCGGCAGTAAGCCTCCCGCGGCCGCGCCCGCAAGAGGGCTGGGCCGCCGGGAAACAGAGACGCATAACACAGTTACGGCTAGCCTTGGGCTATGCAGAAAACGTTCAACGCTGTGTGCGCACTCGACAGTTTCAAAGGCTCTCTTGACTCCCTAGCAGCTGGCGACGCTGCAAAACAGGGGGTCCTCGCGGCCTTGCCGTCCGCGGAAGTCACCGTGTTTCCCGTAGCGGACGGGGGTGAGGGCACCTTGGACGCCCTGATGTGGGCGCACGGTCGCGACCGGTTCGAATTAAGCCTGGCCGCCGCAGACCACACCACTCCCGTGACCGCTACCTACGGCATCTTAGAGCGCGACGAGCACCGCATGGCCGTCCTCGAATCCGCCCAGACCACGGGCATCAGCCAGGTGGCGGTGAACCCCCACCTCCCGCAGAAAGCATCTTCGCTGGGCTTTGGGACCATGTTGACAGACGCCCTGGACCAGGGAGTCAATGAGGTTCTGGTGACCTTGGGTGGCTCAGCGACCACCGACGGCGGGACCGGAGTCTTCCAAGCGTTGGGCGCCACCCTGTACGACCGGGCTGGCACACCAATCCGCGCTGATACGAACCCCCTGTGGCACTTTGACGCCGCTGACTTTTCGGGCATGCGCGACCTGGGCGACGTGAAGATAACCATTTTGAATGACGTGACGAACCCGATGACGGGGCCGGAGGGAGCCGCGGCCACGTTCGGCCCCCAGAAAGGCGCCACCCCACAACAGGTTGAATACTTGGACGCCCAACAAAAGAAGTGGGTGGCCGCGCTGGAGGAACACTACGGCATGGAGATAGACCAGGTGCCCGGCGCAGGAGCTGCGGGTGGGCTGGGCGGTGCTTACCTAGCGTTGGGTGGACGGATGCAGCCCGGGTTTGCTCGGGTCGCCGAAGAACTGGGGATCGCGGACGCGATCAAGACCGCGGACCTGGTTCTAACGGGCGAGGGATCCCTGGACTGGCAGAGCGCCTACGGAAAGGTGCCAGCCGGGGTTGGAGCCTTGGCCAAACAGTTCGGGACCCTAGTGGTCGGCCTAGCGGGGCGCGTTAGCTACCCCCTGGGCCGGACGGAAGAACTGCTTGACGCTGTGTTCCCCATTCACTCCCGGCCCATGGACCTGGCGGAAGCGCTGAAACCCGAGGTGGCGGCTCAGGCGATCCGAAACACCGCCCAGCAGGTGACGCGCCTAGTGCTGGCGGCGGGCCGCTAGGTGTTGGGCGCTGCCCGATAGGTCCCTGACCGCGTTCGGTCTCCGACTGGTCAACGCTTGCGCGATCTGCTTGCACCGCTCACCGTTTCTTGAGACACTCACCACATCTGAGCAAGCCAGCTCGGTCGGACAATTCAAGGAGCCCGCAGTGGAATTAAAACTTTTGCTTGCGTTGGCCCTGGGAATCGTCGTCATAGTCGCGGTCGTCCTTTGGACCCGATTAGACGCGTTCGTGGGGCTACTCCTAGCCGCCCTGGTAACAGGTCTGGTGGCTGGGCAACCGGTGCTCGAAACCCTAAACGCCATAACGTTTGGGTTCGGGAACACCCTTTCTAGCATTGGGATCGTGATCGGCCTAGGGGTCGGCATCGGAAAGATGCTGGAAATCTCCGGCGCAGCAGACTCTTTAGCCAGGGCCTTCCTAAGACTGTTCGGGGACGGAAAAGAAGAATGGGCCATGGGCTCGGTTGGGGCGCTAGTGTCGATCCCTGTCTTCTGCGACTCCGGCTACGTCATCATGAACCCGTTGGCGCGCGCGGTAGCCAGGGTGAAACGCGGCGGCTACGTCGCCCTCGCCCTCTCCCTAGGTGTCGGCATGACGCTAACCCACCACATGGTTCCCCCCACGCCCGGCCCGCTGGCCGCCACCGGTATTCTTGGCGCCGACCTGGGCATGGTCATTGTCGTTGGTCTGATCTTTACGGTCTTGCTGCTGCCCGTGGTGGTTGTCTATGCCCGCTGGATCGGCCCGAAACTTGAAGACAAGGTAATACCAGAGATCCGCGAGGCTGTTTTTGGCCGCGAATCAGCCGCAGTCTTAGCCGCTGACGGTGCGGGCGCGCTGAACGCTGAGGGCGAAACCGACGCCGGTATCGACCGAGTGCAGACGTTCGACCCGGTAGCTTCCATGGGTGAACCGCCCGCCGGTAAAGGGTTCAAGAAGATCGGCGCTTTCGTTGGCTCCCTGCCCCTAACCGTCCCGCTGCTACTCATCGTCTTGAACACCGCGCTGACCGCCGTCGACAAAGCCCAACAGGGCGCCCTAACCGGTGAATACACTGAGTCCGCTTGGGTTGTTCCCTTCGCTTTCCTAGGCAACCCCGTCATCGCGCTGATAATCGGTATTGCGATCGCAGTCTACTTCCTGATCCCCAGTTGGGTGCCTACCAGCAAGGTGCAGCGCTGGCTAGGTGACTCCGCCGCGGCGGTTGGTCTGATCCTGCTGATCACAGGCGCTGGGGGCGCTTTCGGGCAAGTGCTCCGCGCATCCGGTGTTGGGGACGCCCTCGCGGAAGCGATCGCGCGAACTCCACTACCCGCGTTCCTGGTGCCGTTCGTCATCGCGACCCTGGTCCGCTTGGCCCAAGGTTCCGGTACGGTCGCCATGATTACGGCTGCGTCGGTCACCGCCCCGCTGGTTGCGACTCTGGGGATCAACCCGGTCGTCGCAGTGCTGGCGGCTACTACTGGTTCCATGTTCTTCTCCTACTTTAACGACTCCTACTTCTGGGTCGTGACCCGGTTTACGGGGCTGGAGGGGCTGGACGCAATCAAGGGTTGGTCCGGTATCACCACCGCGGTTTGGGCTGGTTCCATTCCGCTACTGTTCGTTTTGAACTTGGTGATGTGACATGGCTGAGGTCCTCATTTCAGCTGACGACCTGACCGGGGCAAACGCGTGCGCAGCGGGCTTCGCTAAGTCTGGCCTGCGCGCAGTCACCAGTTCTTTGGACGAGGACGACCGGACACTACCTAACTTCGGGGACCGGTTTGACGTCGTAGTGGTGACAACCGACTCACGCCATTTCTCAGCGGCGGAGGCCGACCGAGTAACCCGGGAGGCTATCCGTGCTGGGTGGCCGGCACAGCTGGTGGGAGCCCGTATTGACACGACCCTACGTGGGAATGTGGGCCCCTCCGCTGCGGCGGCAGTCGATGAGGTTCGGACGCTTTCCGGGCAGCGCACTGTGGGGCTAGCGATCCCTGCCTTCCCGGAGGCGGGCCGTGTCACTATCGAGGGCCGCCAACTGCTTGAGGGACGTCGGCTGGAAGACACGGAGCTGGCGCGCGACGTGCGGACGCCCGTAACCACCTCTTTGGTTGAGGACGTACTGAGTGAAGGGACCGGCCTGAAAACCGCCCTCGTCCCACTTCACGTGGTGGCAGGGCCAAAAGCGGAACTAGTCGAGTATGTTTCGGACCTTCTGTCCGACCAGGACTTGGATGTGCTGGTCGCTGATGCCTTGACGCCCGATCACATTGACCGGGTAGCGCAGGCAGCGGTGGCGGCGGGGCCGGACGTGCGCTGGGTGACGATCGACCCGGGCCCGGGTTCGTTGGCTGTGGCGAAAGCCCTGGGGATGCAAGGGGTGGCGCCGCGTGGCCAAGTCTTAGCCGTGTCTGGGTCCGCTTCTGACCTGACTCAGTTGCAGCTGAGACGGCTGATAGCGGAACGTGACCCCGTGGTCGTGCAACCTACTTATACGGCGAAGTCGAACCTGCCTGACGTCGAGGCGACGTCTGCGGATTTGATCGCAGCCGTGAGGTCGGCGCGGCCTGACCAGGCGGTTCTCTACGCCCAAATATTGGAGCCTTCTG
>CAYFVT010000093.1:0-2164 GCA_964346705.1 uncultured Actinomyces sp.
CCTTATCTGTGTCCTTCTCTGGGGGCCTTCCTGAAACGTCTTTGGGGGTTGCCTCAGCTGGTGGCGCCTGTTTTGGGTTTGAATGTTCGGGACGGTCGTGAAGGGGTGTTTTCACTGATGTCTCAACTCGTCTAAACTAGAACTCGTTATTAGGTAAGCCTAACCTAACGTAATTCTTTTGTATGGTCGATGGGTGGTCACGGGGTGACAGCAACGCAACGCTCCGCGTCCCCCGGTCCCCGCTGGACGGTCCTGACAGCAGCGGCGCTGCTGGTGGGTGCCCTAGTTGTCGTCTCCCTGTTGGTTGGCTCCGGGAACTTCACGCCTGCGGAAGTGTGGGCCGCGCTGAACAACCAGCCAGGAACCCCAGAGACGACCGTCGTAGTTATCCGCGACTTCCGCGCAGCCCGAACCGTAGTAGCCATCCTGGTTGGCGCCGCACTGGCTGCCGCCGGGGTCATGATGCAGACAACAGCCCGCAACCCCCTAGCCGACCCCGGTCTGCTAGGTGTCAACGCGGGTGCCTACCTGGCCTTGGTGCTGGGCGTCCTCTGGTTCGGGCTGGGGGCCGGCCCCGGGCAAATGGTGTTAGCCGTGGTGGGGGCGGGCACCGCCACCCTGGTCGTTCACGTGATTGCCAGCCGCGGGCTTGGGGGCGGAACGCCAGCCAAAATTGTGCTTACAGGGGTTGCCCTCACAGCGCTGCTCACTGGCATTGCGACCGCCATTTCCCTGCTGAACGCCCCCATCTTCGACAAGATCAGACACTGGAACGCGGGCAGCCTGCAAGGAGTGTCGTGGCCGCAAATGTGGGCGGTCACCCCCATGATCCTGGTCGGCCTGCTGGCGGCACTCCTGCTGCTTCCGGGTCTGAACGCGCTGCTTCTGGGGGAAGACTCAGCCCGCAGCCTGGGGGTCGCAACAACGCGGATTCGTGTCCTAGCGGCCGCTGCCACCGCCCTGCTTGCCGCTGGCGCAACCGCGGCTGCAGGCCCCGTGTCATTCGTGGGTCTGATGGTTCCCCACGCCATGCGCTCCCTGGTGGGGCCTGACTTGCGCTGGCTACTTCCCGCTTCTCTACTTGCCGGGCCCGTCCTGGTTCTGACCGCCGACATTGTTGGCCGCATCGCGGTCCCCGGAGAACTGCCGATGGGGGTCGTGACCGCGTTCCTGGGGGCACCGACTCTGATCTACCTGGTTCGAGGGCGACCATCCCGCCCCAAGGTGCTGACATCATGAAACGCACGCTCATCGCTGGGACTGTTCTTACGGCGCTACTTGTCTCAGGCTTCCTTCTAGCTCTGATGACGGGCAGCGCTCCCCTGAGCGTGGGGGAAGTGTGGTCCGCACTGCTAGGTCAGGGGGCGGACACAGCGCAACAGACGGTGGTGGCTTGGCGGCTGCCCCGCGCCCTGTTCGCCGTTTTGGGTGGGGCCGGCCTTGCACTGTCAGGTGCGGTCTTCCAGTTCATCACCCGCAACCCCCTGGGCAGCCCCGACATCATTGGCTTCTCCTCCGGCGCCTACACGGGCGCACTGATTGTCACCGTCCTGGGGTTCACCGGAATTTGGGCCAGGCCCGTTGGCGCCCTGATCGGCGGAGCCGTCGCCGGGCTGCTGGTGTACGTGTTCGCGTACGAGGGCGGCCTTTCCGGCATGCGCATCATCGTCGTCGGCATTGGGGTCAGTGTGTTCTTATCCTCCCTGGGCACCTACCTACTATTAACACTGCAACGGGAGCAAGCCATCATTGTTGCCGGCTGGGGGCTAGGCTCCCTGGCTGACATTGGGTGGCGGCAACTGTGGGTGCTAGCAGGCGCGCTGCTTCTAGCAGTACCCGCGCTGGGCTTGCTGGCCCCGGACATGCGTTTATTAGATTTAGGGGATGACAGTGCCCGCGGGCTGGGGGTGCGGGTCGCCCGCCTCCGCGGTGAACTAATTGCTGTTGGCGTGCTGCTGGTCGCCGCAGTGACTGCCGGCGCCGGCCCTATTGCTTTCGTTGCGCTCGCCGCCCCGCAACTAGCGAAACGCATTGCGCGGGTTCCGGCCATCCCCCTGTACCTAACCGCAGTGATGGGCGGCGTCCTGCTGGTGTACAGCGACGTGCTAGCCAGGATCATTATTCCAACCGGATCACTACCAGCCGGTGTCATCACCCTGAGCGT
>CAYFVT010000093.1:2264-4663 GCA_964346705.1 uncultured Actinomyces sp.
GAGGCAGAGAACCTGAGCGCCGGATACGGGCACCGCCGCGTCCTGCAGGACCTGAACTTCCGGGTTCCACCCGGCCAGTTCACGGTCATCATCGGGCCGAATGCCTGCGGCAAAACGACGCTGCTGCGCGCCCTCGCTCATCTGCTTGACGCGGAAAATGGGCAAGTGGTTCTGGACGGGAAAAACATTGACAGCATGCCCGCCAAAGAACTAGCCCGCCAAGTTGGCATCCTGCCCCAAACGCCCACGGCCCCCGAAGGGATCACCGTGCGCCGGCTGGTCCAGTTCGGCCGCCACCCCTACCGGGGTGTCTTCTCCGGCTGGACCCAAACCGACCAGGACGCCGTAGACCAAGCCCTAGCCAGCACCAACCTGCTGGGGCTGCAGGACCGATTAGTCGACGAACTATCTGGTGGGCAAAGGCAGCGGGTGTGGATCGCCCTCGCCCTCGCCCAAGAAACCGACCTCCTGCTGTTAGACGAGCCCACGACCTTCCTGGATTTGGCCCACCAGATCGACATCCTTGACCTGTGCCGCGACCTGAACGCGGAAGGGCGCACCCTGGTCGCCGTGCTGCACGACCTGAACCTAGCAATCCGGTACGCGACCCACCTCGTCGTCATGAAGGACGGGGACATAGTCGCCCAAGGGCCGCCCGAACAAATCGTGGACGCCGACCTGATTGCCCACGTTTTCGGTTTGACAGCCCGAATCATTCAGGACCCCGAAACGGGTAAACCCCTGGTTGTTCCAGCGGCGCCCGGACGAACAAAAAAGAAAGAAGAAGGAACATGTTGAAACTCAGAAAGAAGATGGCATGGATTGGGGTGGCGGCTGCAGCGTCGTTGGCGCTTGCGGGATGCTCGACCTCATCCACCGACACGTCCGGGGAAGGCGCGGAGAGCGGAGAGTCTCTGGAAGGCCAAGTCCGCGTGATCGACACCGAGTTTGGTCCCGTCGAGCTACCCGAGGGCGACCCAGCCGACTGGAAGGTCGTGGCCCTAGGCTGGTCGGATGCGGAAGCAGCCCTAGCTGTCGGCATCCAACCTGTTGGCGTCTACGACTGGATGAATTTCGGTGAGGCGGATAAGGGCGTGGGCCCCTGGGCCACCGAACTGTTCGGTGACGTGGACCCGGTCGTGTGGCCGAACGTGGACTTCACCTACGACTATGAGGCCATTGCAACGCTGGAGCCGGACTTGATCCTGAACGTGCGCTCCGCAATGGACCCCGAACAGCATGAGCACCTGGAGCAAATTGCTCCCACCCTGGGCGCCCCCAAGGGCGCGGCACCCTACACGGTGGACTGGCGGGAACACGCACACATGATTGCTGACGCGTTGGAAAGGCAGTCGGTGGGTGACCAGGCGGTGGCCGCATCCGAGCAAGCACTGGAATCCCTGAAGGAAGACAACCCGGAGTTCCATGACGTGACCGCTGTTGTTGGCACCAAGTTCGGGGACGCTTACGGGGTTTACCTGCCGGGGGACACCCGTTGGGACCTGGTGGAAGCCCTTGGCTTCAGCCTGTACCCGCCGGTGAAAGATCTTGAGGCGGAGGGGTACTACGCTGACGTTTCCGCTGAACAGGTCAGCGTCTTTGACGCCGATGTGGCCGTGTTCTTCCCGATCGGTTACAGCTTGGACGAAATGGAACAAGATCCCCTGCTGTCATCCTTGGACGTGGTCAAGGATGGCCGCGCGGTGATGCTGGCTGAGGATTCTAAGGAGGCGGAAGCATTCTCCGCGGGTTCCGTCCTGTCCGTGCCCCTGGCGGCAACCGACCTGGTTCCGCAGTTGCAGGAAGCGGTTTCTAACCTGAAGTAGCCGGCCAAGCGAATTTGGTGGCCCGTCCGCGCGGGTCGGCGAGGAACAATTGTGCGTCCCGCCGACTGCGCAGACGGACAATTTGGAGGTCGGGATACTGCGCCCGCAGCTTTGGGATTTCTTGCGGTACTTGGTGGCGGGATGCCCACGACCAGCGGATCATGTTCGACTTGTCCCACAGGATCTTCCACGGGGCGGGCTCCCTGTTTCCTGCCCACACGGTTTCCCGCCGCCACCAACGGCGGAGCGTCCGCGTAGTGACGCGGTAGAGGACGACGGGCAGGGGCAGGTCCAGCCAGATTAGGGTGTCCGCCCGCTGGGCTAAAAGGGGGCGCACCTGCGGGTACAACCATTCGGTTACCCAACTATTTTGGCTGGTGAACTGGTCCAGGTCGGACTCAAACTGAGGCCGCTTCGTCCAGTTCGGCCCGTGGTAGAGGGCGTCGATTTCAGCAAACGGCAGGTCCAGCGCCACCGCCAAGTCTTGGGCCAGCGTGGTTTTCCCGGCCCCGATAGACCCGGCGACTAGAATCTTCTGCACCCCTGAAGCCTAAGGTAGTTGCAGGAAATGGG
>CAYFVT010000094.1:0-4377 GCA_964346705.1 uncultured Actinomyces sp.
GACGAAGCTATGCGTGTCCGGGAAGTCCCAGCCCCCAGGGGACTGGCTCCCTGGGTTGCAGCCGTGGAGGTCTCCCCCATCGATTCGGATGACGAGAGCACGGGTGTCTTAGTGATTCTCTACGACCCGGGGCAGGCTGAGCTTTGGGGTGGGAACATGCGTCTGGTGGGGCGTGCGACCGTACAGTTGGACGCTGAACAGGCGGGCGATCCGCTATTGCCCCAAGTTCTGTGGCACACGCTAAGTGAAGAGCTCAGTCATGTTGAAGGCTCCCCTGCGGTGGGAACTGTCACCGTGGAGGTATCCGAAACGTTTGGCGGCCTGGAACTGTCCCTGCCATCCTGCACCGGGGAACTACGCTGCTCTTGGACGCCCCAGCTTCCGAACCTAGCACCCCATTTACAAGCGTGGGCGGAGGCGCTGCGCCGTAACGCCGGCGTGGCACCCGCAGGTGCTGGGTGGGTGATGCCGCATGAATCAAGAGAGAAAAATGACGAATAAACCAGTTCTGGTAGACCACGCAACAGCTTTCGATGCTGCGCGAAACGCGCTCGGAGAACAAACGGGTCCTATAGGTGTGGACACGGAACGGGCGCAGGGCTACCGCTATGGCACCTCCCCCCAACTGGTCCAAATAAGGCGGGAAGCAGGTCCGACCTTCCTGTTCGATTTGCAGGTTTTTCCCAACCTGAATGATTTACAGGATGCCCTACGCGACACCTGGATACTGCATGCAGCTGACCAGGATCTTTACCATTTGAATCGGGCAGGGCTGGCTGCAGGTTCTGTCTTCGACACGGAGATCGCTGGCAAGCTCCTTGGGTTCACCCGTTTTTCTTTGGCTGCAATCACCAGCGACGTTCTAGGGATTGAGTTGGAAAAGGGCCATCAGAATGAAGACTGGTCTTTGCGTCCCCTACCCAAAGATTGGCTCCGTTACGCGGCGGCTGACGTGCGCCACTTGGGTGCCCTACAGGGGGCCTTGCGTAGCGCTTTGGAGCAGGCTGGGCGCCTGGAGTGGGCTGAGCAAGAATTCCAGCATTTGTTAGACCATCCCCTGGTGCCGCGCGAAGCATCTTGGACGCACCTGAAAGGGCTGAACAAACTTAGGTCGCCCGAACAGTTGGCCTTGGCTAAAGAACTGTGGGAAGCCAGAGAGGCTCTTGGAGCACAGTTAGATATCGCCCCGGGCCGACTGCTAGCCAACCAGGGTGTGATCAACGCCGCGCAGGCCCTGCCGGACTCTAAGCGGGCCCTAATGCAGGTCCCAGAATTGCGTCGGCCCCAGGCACGCAAACATAAGGAGCAATGGTGGGGCGCCGTTATGAAGGCGAAAGGCTTACGTCCGTCCGAACGTCCCGAACGGCCCCGTAACCGCTACGGCCCGGACAATCCCCCACCAGCCGCAATGCTGAAGAGAATGGACCCAGACGCATGGGAAAGGCTCGCCAGCCTACGCAAGTTGGCTGCGAAGGCAGCGGAAATGTTTGATCTGGACCCCGCCGTGGTGCTGGAACCGAAAATACAAAGGTCTTTGGCGTGGGACCCGAAGGACGCTCCTTTGAGTCAGCAGTTGGAAGATGCTGGCGCGCGCCCATGGCAGCGGGAACTAATAGCGGCTGCCGGCACGCGCCCTACCTAGTTCATGCGGGCCTAGTTCGTGCGGGCCTAGTCCGTGTGGGCCCCGTTCCTTTAGGCTCAGTTCCGTGTAGTTCTAGGTAGCTCCTTAGGCGTCGACTGTGCTGGCTACACGTTTGCGCGCTGCAGTAGCTATCCCGTCCCGGTCCAGCCCGAAGTCCGCCAGCAGCTTGGGGCGTTTCCCGTGGCTAACAAACTGCTTAGGCACCCCCAGCACGGTTACTGCCGGAAGGTCCCGCTCTGCTGCGAGGCGTGCGATCTCACTTCCGACACCGCCGGTGACCAGCCCGTCCTCCACGCTGACTATTACGTCGAACCCATACGCGATCTCTAGAAGATCTTCGCTGATTGGAAGCACCCACCGTGGGTTCACAACCGTGACCTGCTGTCCTTCCGCCACCAGCTCTTCTGCGGCGGCAATGGCCTCTTCGACCAGCGGGCCGGCCACCGCGATCAGGATTCGTTTGCCGGCCTGGCCGCCCTCAAACATCACATCAACCACGCCCTGGGATCGCAGGGGAATCAGGTCCGGGCCCGGCTCCCCCTTCGGATACCGGACCAGGGTGGGCCCTTCTTTGTCCGCCACTGCCTCGGCTAAGCCCCTGCGCAGGGTCGCGCTGTCACGCGGGGCGCAGACTTTCAGCCCCGGCACCATGGCTGCCAATGACAAGTCCCACATGCCATTGTGGGAGGGGCCGTCATCCCCAGTGATCCCAGCCCGGTCCAAAGCAATCGTTACCGGAGCATCATGCAGGGCGACGTCCAGCAACAATTGATCGAATGCTCGGTTCATGAACGTCGCGTAAACGCAGACGACGGGGTGGGCGCCCGCGTAAGCCATTCCAGCCGCGGTTGTGAACGCGTGCTGTTCAGCGATACCCACGTCGAACACTCGGTCAGGAAAAGCCGTGGCCATGGGTTGAAGCCCGACTGGGGCCATCATGGCAGCTGTCAGCCCGACCATGGAAGTGTCGGCGGATGCTAGCCGCACCAGTTCTTCCGCAAACACTTTCGTCCACCCAAACCGTTGTGGTGCGACCGGCAATCCAGTTTCAGGGTGGATTTGTCCGACAGCGTGGAACCGGTCCGCCAAGTCCGTTTCCGCGGGAACGTAGCCGCGTCCCTTCTGCGTGATCACGTGCACCAACACCGGGAATGCGAAGGTGCGGGCGCGTTCCAGTGCTAACTCGAGGGCGACCTGGTCGTGACCGTCAATGGGACCCATGTATTTGATGCCTAGGTCCTCAAACAACACCTGTGGCGCCAGCACGTCCTTCAAGCCGGTCTTCAGGCCGTGCAGCGCGTCATAAGCGCGCTTCCCCATGTCCCCCATGCCCAGCAGCGTTTGCTTGCCGCGCTCCAAAGTTTCTTCGTACTGGGTTGACGTGCGCAGGGCATCCAAATGATGTGCCAGACCGCCCACGGTCGGCGCGTAGGAGCGGCCATTGTCGTTCACGACCATTATGAGGGGGCGCGGATCTTGGTCGCGTGCGATGCTGTTGAGTGCCTCCCAAGCCATGCCACCGGTCAGGGCGCCGTCACCGATGACCGCGATGGTTGCGCCTTCCCCGCCCGCCCGCGCCTTTTCTAGGGAAACGCCGTCAGCCCAGGATAGTGCCGTTGACGCATGAGAGTTTTCCACAACGTCGTGGGCTGATTCTGCCCTATCGGGGTAACCCGAAAGACCCCCTTCAGCGCGCAAGTCAGTGAAGTCCTGCCGGCCGGTCAGCAGCTTGTGAACGTAGGCTTGGTGCCCCGTGTCCCAGATGATGGTGTCCGTTGGGGAATCGAAAACTCGGTGCAAAGCCAGTGTGAGTTCCACTACACCCAGGTTGGGTCCTAAATGTCCCCCGGTTTTCGCCACCGCGCGGATCAGGAACGTTCTGATTTCGTCAGCCAAGTCCACAAGTTCAGTGGAAGTTAGGTAGTTCAGGTCCCTGGGGTTCTTGACCCGGGTGAGTAACGGAAAATCTTCTTGGTTAGGCGCGGTCATAGAGAGCAGTCTAGTGGAGGCCGTCCAGGAAAGAGGGCGCCTGCCGTTACAATGCCTTGAGACTAGTTCCGTTAGAGCGAGGATTCGATGACACAGCAGGTCGCGCCGTATGGCACATGGGTATCGCCGGTGGCTCCGGACACGTTCACCGAAAGAGACGTCTCCATCAGCCAACTGCGCATTGATGGTCCAGACATTTATTGGGTTGAAGACAACCCACGCCGTCAGGGGCGGTCCGTCCTGCTGCGCAAGGACGCCCTAGGCCAGACGATGGAGGTCCTGCCCATGCTTGAAGGTTCACGGCTGGTCCACGTGGCAACGAACGTGCACGAACGTGGGGGGCGGGCCTACGCGGCCAAGGACGGGCTATTGGTCATATCGGACGGCACCGACAACCGCGTGTACGGGTTCCGGGTGAGTGACCGAAAGAAGCACCTACTTCCTTTGACTCCCGTCGATGGCTCCCGCTACGGGGACTTCGAAATCGACCTGGGCCGGGGACTGGTTTACGCCGTGCGCGAACACCTGAACCCGGGTGAGGAGGAGTTGGAGCACACGCTGGTTGCAATCCCGTTGGACGGCTCCGCGGCGCGAGACGCGTCACGGATGCGGACCGTGTTCTCCGGGACAGACTTTGTTTCTGCCCCCACCTTGTCGCCGGACGGGTCAAAGTTAGCGTGGATCACGTGGATGCACCCGCACATGCCGTGGACTGAGTCAGAACTTCGGGTCGCCAGCGTTGACCC
>CAYFVT010000095.1:0-4370 GCA_964346705.1 uncultured Actinomyces sp.
CGCCTGCTTCAGCCGGCCGCGCACGGAAGCTACCAAAGTGGGCGTGGGGACGCGATTGCCAAGAAGAATCTGCCCGTTTTAGTAGCTGTCAGCAAAAGGCCGGTGGTCCGCCAGGGAAATACGCGGGAAAACGCTCCCGCAGACGCGGCGGGCACCGCGGCCCGGCGGTCCCGTAGTCTTGCCGGCATGAACCTCACCTGTCGCGGCTTGCGGGGCGGGAGCGGCCTGTGAGCCGGCAACGCGCCTTGGCGGTCGCAGCCTTCATCACCCTGGGGTTGGTGTGGGGCGTGAACTTCGTGTTTATGCGGGCCGCCGCCCTCTACATCACGGCGGGGCAAACAACCTTGCTTCGCTTGCTGTTCGGCGTGGTGCCAATCCTGCTGTTCGCGGCCGCTACCCGCGCCCTGTCGTGGCAGCAGTTGCGGTACCTGCCCCACTTCATTGTGCAAGCCTTCCTGGCTGCCGGCTTCTACTATTACGCGTACGCGGTTGGCATCTACCGCTTAGACAGTGGGGTGGCGGGGGCGCTCAGCGGCTCCATCCCCCTGTTCGCGTCTATTGCGGCGATTGTCCTGTTCAGGACGGAAAGGTTCTCCCCCCGCAAGGCGCTTGGGGTTGGCCTGGGCGCTTTGGGGGTGGTGCTGATTGCGCGCCCTTGGGACGCGGGCGGCGTCGACCCGTCCGGGGTGGCGTGGATGCTGGCGGGCTCCGCCAGCCTGGGCCTTTCTTTTGGCTACGCAAGGCGTTTCATCACGCCACTCGGAATTCCCGCGGCAGCTGCCGCCACCTACCAAATGCTGATCGCCACGATCGCTCTGGCTTTCTTGACTGACTGGGAAGGGATCACCAACCTCACCCAAAGTCCCGCTGCTTTAGCGATCGTGGTTGTCGGCTTGGGGATTGTGGGCACGGGGGTCGCCTTCGTCCTCTACTATGTGGCGGTTGACGGGCTGGGGGCGGTGACGGCCTCCACCGCAACTTATATTCCGCCCGTCGTTTCACCCATCATCGGGGCGATTTTTGTGGCGGAGCCGCTGCACCCACTGACCCTGGTCGGTGTCGCGCTGATTCTGACAGCCGCCACCATCATGCAACTGCCCTGGTCCCGGACCAAGGTTGGTCAGGCGGGTGCTTCCCCCGGGTAAACCAGCCCGATTTGCTGGCGGATCTGATCCAGCGTTTCCATGATCTCCACGCTCTGGGTTAGGGGTTGTAGTTCGCTGTCCCGCTTCCCGGAAGCCAGAAGTTCTTCCAAGTAGAGGGCCTGGTACTGCATGCCGCGGCCCTGCACCGAAGATTCATAGCGTTCCAGAACAGTCCCGTCGGACGCGGTCAGCGTGAAGTCGGTTGCCGTATACCAGACGCGGTCAATGTCGACGCGAGCCTTGGAGCCGATAATGTGCGCGGTGTTGGGGCCAGCGCCAGCAAGTGAAGTAGCGATGGAACCAAGAGCGCCATCCTGGTGAGTCAGGATGATCGCTACGTCGCTGTCCGCACCGGTCGGGCCCAGCTGGCCCCGGGCGACCACAGAGGTCGGGGCGCCCAGAATGTCACGCACCAGCGAGATCGGGTAAATCCCCAAATCGAGCAGCGCCCCGCCGCCGAGCTCCAGGTTTGTCATCCTGTGCTTCGGGTCGGCCGGCGCCAGTTGGGTGTGGTCGGCTATGACCATGCGAATGTCGCCCAGGGCGCCCTCGGCAATTAACTGGCGGATCCGCACCATGTGCGGCAGGTACCTGGTCCACATGGCCTCCATGGCAAGCAGACCGCGGTCGCGGGCTTCCCGCTGGATGAGGGCGGCCTCCTGCGCGTTCAGCGTGATCGGCTTTTCGATTAGAACGTGCTTCCCGTTCCGCAGGGCCAGCAGGGCTGCTTCCACGTGCTGCGGGTGCGGGGTAGCAATATAGATGACGTCAACATTCGGGTCGGTCGCTAGGTCCTGGTAGGTGCCGTGAGCGCGCGGGATGTTGAACTGCTGCGCGAATTGCTCCGCCGACTCGGTTGTTCGTGACCCAACCGCGGTCACTTCTAAACCTGCGCCCTGAATGTCGCGCGTGAACGCTTGGGCGATGCCACCCGTTGCCAGGATCCCCCACTTGGTGTCTGCCATGAACTTGCCTGCCCTTCTGACTCTGCTGTGCCCGGACCCCCATCATGCCCCGTGTGGCAAGCCGCGCCGACCACCACTGCCCGGGGGAGTCGCCACCGGCTAGGCTGGCGCCGAAGCATTCTGGAAGCGGGAGCATATGAATAAATTTGAGGGCCTCCAATTCGGCATTGACACTTTCGGGGATATCCCACTGGATGATGATGGGCAGCCGGTCTCTTACGGCGAAGCGATCCGGGCAACCGTCCGGGAAGCGGTCTTGGCAGATGAGCTGGGCGTAGACGCGCTAGCCCTGGGTGAGCACCACCGGCCGGAATACGCGATCTCCACCCCGGAAACGGTGCTGGCTGGAATCGCTACGCAGACTAAGAACATTCGTTTAGGTTCGGGCGTCACCGTGCTGTCATCGGATGACCCGGTGCGGGTGTTCCAACGGTTCGCAACCGTTGACGCACTGTCGAATGGGCGCGCCCAAGTGATCTTAGGGCGGGGCTCATTCACGGAGTCCTTCCCCCTCTTCGGCTACGACCTGGCGGACTACGATCTGCTGTTTGATGAGAAGATCGACCTCTTCCATAAACTCCTCAGCGAAAAGCCGGTCAGTTGGGAAGGCACGACCCGCGCCCCCTTGCATCAGGCGAACGTGTTCCCGAAGACGGACTCCGGCCGACTAGACACTTATGTGGGTGTTGGCGGCTCGCCGCAGTCAGTCGTGCGCACAGCCAAATACGGGTTCGGGCTGATGCTGGCAATCATTGGTGGGGCTCCTGCACGGTTTGCCCCCTACATTGACTTGTACTATCGGGCTGCGGAACAGTTTGGGATGCCGATCCGGCCGGTGGGGATGCACTCACCCGGGTACATTGCGGACACGGATGAGGAAGCGCGCGAACAGTTCTACCCCGGCTACAAGGTGATTCATGACCGGATTGGGGCGGAACGCGGTTGGGCGCCCATGGCGCACGGCAGTTTCGTGAATGAAATCAACGCCGGCTCCCTCTACGTTGGCAGCCCCGAAACCGTGGCGCAGAAAATGGCGCGCGCCATCGAAATCTTGGGTGTGGGCCGGTTCGACATGGTTTACACCGCCGGCGGGGCAATGCCCATGAGTCAGCGCCTGAAAGCCGTGGAACTGTACGCAACGAAGGTGATCCCGCGCGTGCGGGAACTACTGGCGGAGTCGGGCGCGTGACCGGCGCAGTGCAGACCGTCGGCATCCTGGGCGCAGGCAAACTGGGAACAGTGCTGGCTCGCTTGGCGGTCGCCGCCGGATACCGGGTGCTGGTCGCGGGGTCCGGAGACCCGGACGACATTGCGCTGACCATTGAGGTCTTGGCTCCCGGCGCACAAGCGGTTTGGGCTGAGGACGCCGCCCGCGGAGCGGACACAGTCATCCTGGCCCTGCCACTGCGTAATTACCGCAGCATTCCCGTGCCCGCCCTGGCGGGGAAAGTGGTGTTGGACGGGATGAACCACTGGTGGGAAACGGATGGACCGCGGGAGCGCATCCTGGAGCCCGGGGTTGCCTCCAGCCGGGCGGTGGCTGACCTGCTGCCGGAGTCCCGCGTCGTGAAAGCGTTCAACCACATGGGCTACCACGACCTGGAAGACCAGGCCAGGCCGCAGGATTCAGCGGAGCGGAAAGCTATTGCCGTAGCCGGCGATGACGCGGAGGCAGCCGGCATTGCAGCGGCCTTAGTGCGGGCAATGGGCTTTGACGCGGTGGTGTTGGACAGCCTGGCGGCGGGGGAGAAGCTGGAACCAGGCAACCCGGCCTTCGGCGCCAACCTGCCGGCCGAGAAGCTTGTCGAAGTCATTGAGAGCACGCAGCTAGCCGGCTAGCCGGAGGTTTTCTGACTGGCCGCTTGCAGCTACAGCGGTATTGGGGCGCGGGGGCCCTGGTTGTAGGGCAGTTTCTGGTCCCAGAAACCGCCACCGTCCCCCGTTCCCGTTCTCGGCGCGTTTGGGGGTGGAATGTTGGCTGTTTTCTCGGCGAGAGCGGCATTGGGGCGGGGGTCCAGATGGAATCGTCTCCGTGGTTCCCCGATCCCGCTCTCGACGAAGGAGCCGCCGTTTTCCCTGCGGTAGCCCCGACTGGCTGCACCGGCGGGGGCTAGTCGGGCGTCTCGCCGCGTGGCGGCGTTCCGGGCGCAAAAATCAGCAGCGGTAGGACAGCCGCAATCAGGGCCAGCCCCACCCAGCCCAGGGTGCTGAGCCTCTCCCCAACAACCACGACAGCCAACAGCGCGGCAACTGCGGGTTC
>CAYFVT010000096.1:0-4362 GCA_964346705.1 uncultured Actinomyces sp.
AAGCAATCGACGAACTACCGGAAGGTACCGTGCGCCTAGCACGGTCCTTGAACACTCCGGTGCAAGCGTTCCGTTACGATCCCTACACTTACGCGGTCCAGTTCAACCCTGAACTTGACGCCGACGCTATCGCGGTCCAGATTGAAGCGTTCATAGACGCGGGGGACCTGGGACTGGCTGATTCCGAATCCTTGGTCGGCATGGGACGCCACACTCAAGGCACGCATTCCGCGGCCCAGATACTGCGCGCGTTTGCCGAACATTTCAGTAAGTAGCCCTCAGGGTTGGAGTCAGCCCCACGGGTAGTGTTCCGGTGGGATTAGCCCCTGGGAGCCAATGACGTAACCTTGGCGCGCCACGGCGAAGCCTTCACCGGTTTTCTGGTTCCAGCAGCTAACCCCCTGCTCGGCGGCCAGGCAAGCGCTTTCCCCGTGCTTCGTGTAGTCCCCGTAGGACATGGTGGTCCCACCAGAAGTAGTTACTGGTTCCACCCCACAGTAAAGGCCGGAGAAATCCTGGTCCGCCCGGAATGTTGCGGGCCCCACCCCGCAGTCCGCTAAACCCGCAGTGGGGTACGTGTGGCTGAGTACGGTGCAGGTGACCGCGTCCTCTTCCATGCGGCACAAAATGTTGCCACTTGCCAGGGCAAAGTGGGACAGGTCGAACGCGGAATCTGGGGCCGCGAACTCCCAGTCGGTTTCGTCCCGGGCTGCCTCTTTGGGGTTGGCGTCTTCCTGCTGGGATTCCGCGCCTGACTGGCTGGCGGTTGACTGGGCGCCCTCCCCGCCAACTGCCGGCGCCACAACCGTCAGTGGAACCAGGGTCTGGCGCCCCGGAAGTAGCCAGAAGGCGCCCGCACCCAGCACTGCTGCAACTAGGAACCCTGCCGCCCACGCCCACCAGTTCCGGCTTGATTTCGCTGGCCGTGGGGATGGGGTGGGTGGAGTTGGCCGTTTCGGTCCCGCCAAGCGCTCCCAGGCATCTGCGGGGGAGTCCCCAACTGGGCTGGGAGGGGGCGGGCTGGGCGGGGCGGGGAGCCCAGCAGAGTGCCCAGCAGAGTGCCCGGTGGACTCTGCAGCAGAGGGCCCAGTGGAGTGTGCAGGAACGCCGTCGCCCACCACCTGGGGGGAGGCCCCCCGGTTCATGACCGACTGTCGTTTGGGGGAGCCGGTCTGCCTGGCCTGTCCATGCAGGGTTGCGCGGCGTTGCCGCAACGCTAAGTTGATGGCTGGGTCGTTCAGGGCCCCCAACCACTCAAGCAGCTCCGGATAAGAATTTCGGTTCAAAGCAACCAGGGGACGCAAATGAGGGTTCTGGGCCGCAAGGTCCGCCAATTCATGGCCCGGCGTGTCCGGGTCACTGGCTAAACGTTGCAGGTCAGGCATCACTTGATCCGAGCGGGGTGCGCAGTGCTGCACGCAACTGGGCTGCATGGAAAGCACTTGGAAACTAGTCGTCCCAATAATGGTCCATCGGCCCGCTCCCATGCAACCATGCCCGCGTTACACCCTTCTGATTGTTGGAACACCATTATCGCTTGCTACGGTTAACTTCCGACCGGTAGGAACTAATGCGCGGATCGGAGAAACTTCATGGCTTCTAAGCCACCACTCTTCAAATGGACACTTCATGGGGACGGTGCGAAAGTTGGGCCCGGTGAAGTGGTCCTTCCCGGGGAACGACTCTCATGGGGCCGAACAACCGGAATCGGATTTCAACATGTAGTGGCCATGTTCGGGGCCACTTTTTTAGTGCCGCTTCTGACCGGATTCCCGCCTAACACCACACTATTCTTCACGGCAATCGGGACGATCCTCTTCTTCCTGATCACCGCTGGGCGCATCCCGTCATACTTGGGGTCATCCTTCGCCCTGATCGCACCGATCCTGGCCGTGTCCTCTTCCCTTGGGCCGGAATACGCCTTGGGTGGCATCGTAGCTACGGGAGCGACCCTTGCACTGGTTGGCGTGGTGGTTCACTTCGCGGGTGCAAAGTGGATTGACATTGTAATGCCTCCCGTCGTTACGGGAGCCATTGTTGCGCTGATCGGCTTCAACCTTGCGCCCGCCGCCTGGAACTGGGTGCAAGAAGGCGCCGTCACAGCCGTGGTCACGATTACCGCAATCGTGTTGATCACTGTCCTGTTCAAAGGCATCATCGGCCGCTTGTCCATTCTGTTCGGGGTCCTAGTCGGCTACGTGGCAGCCATCATTCAGGGCGAGGTCGACTTTGAGGCTGTCGGACAAGCAGCCTGGGTGGGACTGCCAGAGTTCCAGGCACCCGCCTTCGCCCCATCAACATTGGGGCTGTTCGTCCCCGTCGTTTTAGTTCTGATCGCGGAGAACGTTGGGCACGTCAAGTCGGTGTCAGCCATGACAGGCGAAAATCTTGACGACGTGACGGGTCGGGCACTGTTCGCAGACGGGCTTTCCACCATGCTTGCTGGTGCCGGCGGCGGGTCCGGAACAACCACGTACGCTGAGAACATTGGTGTCATGGCCGCAACCCGCGTCTACTCTTCTGCTGCCTACCTGATTGCGGCCGCAAGCGCTCTTGTCCTGTCGATGATGCCTAAGTTCGGTGCCATTATTGCAACCATCCCGCCGGGCGTGCTTGGTGGGGCTGCGACTGTCCTGTACGGGATGATCGGACTGCTTGGGGTGCGCATTTGGGTGCAAAACCAGGTGGACTTCTCTAACCCCGTCAACCTGAACACAGCGGCAGTCGCGCTGATCGTGGGGATCGCGAACTACACGTGGGCGCCGGGTGGCCTGGTCTTTGAAGGAATCGCTCTTGGCTCCGGAGCTGCCATCATCATTTACCACGTGATGAAGACGGTCTCTAAGCTGCGCGGCACCAACCTGGAGGCAGCCACCCCAGCTTCCGCACCCAGCGGCACGGAACTACAATCCCCCGCTTACGCGGAACGTCACCGGCAGTCGGGAGTAGACGATGGGTTAGACGGGGTCTTACCTGAAGAGGACATAATCGACATGTAGGTTCGCGTTGGTTTGGTCGGCTACTGGATATCTCCTTGCCACCGCAGCAGCCAGGCTGCTGCTAAGAGGACAACCGCGTAGCCGGCCAACACCAAGCCCCCTACCCACCAGGTGAGGGGACTGGTGGCACCATCCGCAACCATGTCGTAGAAGCTCTGTCCCGCGAAAGCGTCGGAGACACTTCCCGGCAGGAACTTGACGACGGCCCCCGCACTTTCGTTGAGGCCCCCCAACATACGCAATGTTGGCTCCAGGAACTGTGTAAACACTAGGACAATCACAATGGCGGCAGCCTGGCTGCGGACTAGTGCGCCCAGCCCCACGCCAATCACGGCCCACAGCGCCATAGACACAACAATGCGTAGGAACATGGTCCATGTACTGGCGGCATCAAGCATGGTGGAGTGGTCTGGGTGAAAGAACAGAAGCAGCGAGGCCAGCAACGTGGCCCCTATAGCCGCCACCCCGTATAGAGCCCCCATCGCCGCTTGGACGGTTACTTTCCCCAGCAACACCGGCCCCCGGGAGCCCACAGACAGGAAGGACCCGGCCATGGTGTCGTGTCGGTATTCGCCCGTGACAGATAGCGCCCCAAGCAGCACTGGGAAAATGTAACCCAAAGAAAGACCCATAGAGTAAACCAATGGGGCTGCCGCCCCGTCCGGTGGCACTGGTTGGCCCGGGTCTAAGACACCGCTGAGTGCCAGTGCGATCAGGCCAGCGGTGAAGGCAATGTAGAGGACCATGATCAGGCCTATCAGCCACCAGGATCTGGTCGAAAAGGTTTTCACCCGCTCAGCGTTGCAGGACCGGACGTAACGGGTGAGGGTGGAAGGGCGCTGCTGTAGCCCTGACCTTCGCGTTGTGGGTGTCATTCCTTTCCTCCCACCAGGGAAAGGAAGGTGGATTCCAGTCCCGTGCTTGTTTCGCTCAGGTGTGTTAACGGAATGGTGTTGATCAGTGCCAGCATCCCCACCTCCTCAGCGGTCGTGCCACGGACAGTGTAAATTTCGCCCTCTTCAAACTGCCATCCGGCTGCAATCAGGGCCTGCCGGAGCGCTCCCTCCTGTGGGGAGGCGACCTGCACTTCGCTGTCTTCTAACCGTTCCAAGTCCGCCACGGAACCAGAGGCAACCAGGCGGCCACCGTCAATGATGACAACGTCGTGAGCTATCTGCTGGATTTCGCTGAGCATATGGCTGGAGAGGAGGACGGTGTTCCCCTGCGCAGCGAAGCCACGCAGAAAAGATCGCAGCCACCGGATTCCTTCCGGATCTAAACCGTTGGCTGGTTCATCCAACACCAGGACTTTAGGATCCCCCAGAAGGGCGGAGGCAATCCCAAGCCGTTGACGCATTCCCAG
>CAYFVT010000097.1:0-4129 GCA_964346705.1 uncultured Actinomyces sp.
CCAGTCTGAGGGACCTGGCTGTGGACCCTGCGCTAGTGGTGCGTGAAATCAGGGCCCCAAGAAACCTTGCTCCCTTCGTGGCCGCCGTGGAAGTGACGGCTTTTGATCGCCCCGGATCCTTCGGGGGAGCCCAGATCGGGACGGCAACCTTTGTGATCTTGTTCGACCCAGAGCAGGCCCCGAACTGGGGTGGCCCGTTCCGTCTTGTCGGGCACGCGGTCATGCAGATTGACTCAGACCAGAGCACGGACCCCCTTTTGGCGCAGGCAGTCTGGCACACCCTGGTTGACAGTTTGGACGCGGCAGGCGCGCAGTACTCGCGGCTTGTTGGTTCCGTGACGGTTGAAATCACTGAGACTTTTGGGGACCTGAAGTTGAGGGGGCCCGCGCTGAGCGCCGACCTGCGGTGCTCGTGGAGCCCGGACACATTCCGCCTCACTGAGCAGCTTGAAGGTTGGGCCGACGCGCTGCGCCAAAACTTGGGCCTGGAACCCACCGGCGTTGTTTCCATTGGACACGTGCATGCCTAACGGATCAAAACGCGTTCGGGTCAGGACCTCTGAGGGCCGCACTTCAAGGGAGCGTCGCGAAAACTACCGGTCACAGGAGAACCAGGATGGCGGAAACGAACCCTCGGCCGCTGTCGACAACTCAGAAGCGGCACCGAAAGATGGTCCGGAAACTGAAGCGATTCCACCTGAACCGCAGCTGCCGGTACTCAGCGCTCCTGAAGGGGGCGTGCCACCGATAGTGGAGGCCCCTGCGCAACTGCAGGAGGTCGCAGAGGCCCTGGATGGCTCCCAGGGACCGATCGCGGTGGATACGGAACGCGCGCAAGGACGCACGTACGGGACGGGTGCCTACCTGATCCAGTTGAAGAGGGAGGGGGGCCGGACGTACCTGGTTGATCCTCGTGCTTTTCCTGATCTCGACATTCTGGCGGCCCCCATGCGGGCCGAGTGGATTTTGCACGCGCCTGACCAGGACCTGGCTGCGCTCGCCGAAGTTGGCCTGTCCCCCACTTCCCTGTTTGACACGGAAATTGCTGCGCGGTTGTTGGGGGCGCGGAAGTTTGGTTTGGGTGCGCTGACGGAGTCCTACCTGGGGGTGCGCCTTGCGAAAGCCCACCAGAACGAGGATTGGTCGAAGCGGCCCCTACCCGAGGCGTGGTTGTCTTACGCGGCCCTGGACGTTGAGCTGCTCCCTGAGCTGCGGGACCTTCTGGCGGGGAAACTGCGTGAGTCTGGGCGCTTCGAGTGGGCGATGCAAGAGTTCGACTTTGAGCTGACGCATCCGGCGGAGCAAAAGCCACAAACGTGGCGCGGGATCAAGGGCCTTGGCAAAGTGCGTGAACCTGCGGACCTGGCGGTTGCTAGGGAACTGTGGCAGGTGCGTGAAGAGATGGCAAGGAAGACGGACACGGCGCCGGGGCGGATCCTGACCCCAAGGGCGATCGTGGAAGCATCCCTGGTCAGGCCCAGCAAGCGCCGCGACGTGCTGCGCATCCAGGACTTTAGGCGCCCGCTGGCAAAACGGAACCTGGACCTTTGGTGGGAAGCGATAGAAAAAGCGTACGCGCTGTCTCCTGACGATTATCCTTCAAGGCCTGTGAGTGATCCGTTTGAGGTTCCGGCCGCCGCAAGTTGGAAGCGCTCGGATCCCGCAGCGTTTGTGCGGCTCACGCAGGTGCGGGAACTGGTTTCGAAGGCTGGGGAGCACCTGGACTTGGAAACCGAAGTGGTCATGAACGGGCGGGACCAGCGTTTCTTGGCGTGGTGGCCGCTGGATCGGCCTGTGCCCCAGCCTGGGCAGGCCCGGGGGAAGAAGGTCAGTTTGTCGGGGCCTTCAGTTTTCTTGGAGACGGTGGATGCCCGGTTGCGGGAGTCGCGGGCACGCTCGTGGCAAAGGGAGCAGTTCCTGGCCCAGGTGGAACAGGCACTGGGCCGTGGAGGAAGCGAAGTGGCCGCGTTGCAGGCGGCGGAACCCCGCCCACCCCGCAACGCCCGCCGCTAGGCACCCACCATTTCGGTTTGGCCGCGGTGGGGGGTTAGTCAGTAGGTTGGGAGGGACTCCGCCTTGAAGATGTCTCTAGCTTCCTGCACTTGCTTGGGGCTTGGGGGTTCCACGTCAGCAAGCTGGTAGGGCAGGCCCAAGGCCTCCCACTTGTCTTTACCCATCTGGTGGAAAGCCAGCACCTCGACCCGCTCCAGCGACGGGATCTTGGCTGCAATCTTCGCGACTCGCTCAACGTTCTCACGACTGTCCGTGTAGCCCGGCACCAGGACGAAGCGCACCCACACAGGGATCTCTGCTTCTCCCAGCCTCTTGGCAAAGTCCAGGGTGGGGGCCAGCTCGCGACCCGTCAGGTCCCTGTAGGCCTTTTCAGAGCCCGCCTTGATGTCCAGCAGCACCAGGTCCAGGTCGTTCAGCATTTCGTCGGTGACGCGGCAGCCCAGGAACCCTGAAGTGTCCAGAGCCGTGTGAATGTTGTTTTCCTTTGCGGCCCGTAGCAGGCGGGCAACGCCGGCCGGCTGCATTAGAGGTTCACCGCCGGAAAGGGTGACGCCTCCCCCGGTCCTCTTGTAGATCCGCTTGTAGCGAAGCATCCGCTGAATCAGCTCTTCAGTTGGGACCATCGTGCCGCGGCGCATGTCGAGCGTGTCGGGGTTGTGGCAGTAAAGGCACCTCAGCGGACAGCCGGCAAGGAACGTGGTCATACGCGTGCCCGGGCCGTCAACGGCTGTTACCAGCTCCCAGGAGTGCACAGAAAGCAAGGTCCCAGCGTGGATTGCGCGGGCCTGCTGCACCCGTTCCAGGTTCCCGGCCGGGTCAAGGCCTGAAAGGCCCTGACCCATGACACGGGAGACCGGGTCCTCTAGTGGTGCCGGCGTGTAGAGGCCGGCGACACCATCGGTACTCACATGCTCTGGTGGAAGGTGCGCGAGATGACGTCGAGCTGCTGTTCGCGGGTTAGACGCACAAAGTTGACGGCGTAGCCGGAGACGCGGATGGTCAGTTGCGGGTACTTCTCAGGGTTCTCCATCGCGTCATGCAGCGTCTCGGGGTTCAGGACGTTCACGTTCATGTGGTAGCCGTCCTCGCCCATGTACGAATCGAGCAGGCCGGACAGGTTCTTGGACTGCTCGTCAAGCGTGCGGCCAAGCCCCGAGGGGACCACGGTGTTCGTCAGGGAGATCCCGTCTTGGGAATGCTCGTAGGGCAGCTTCGCCACCGAAAGCGCGGAGGCCAACATGCCGTGCGTGTCGCGCCCGTTCATGGGGTTCGCGCCGGGAGCGAATGGCTCGCCCTGGCGGCGCCCATCCGGCGTGTTCCCCGTGTGCTTGCCGTAAACGACGTTCGAGGTGATGGTCAGCACCGACTGGGTGTGCACCGCATCGCGATACGTGGGGTACTTGCGGATCTTGTCCATGAAGGACTCGACCAGCGCGACCGCAATGTCATCAACGCGGTCATCATCGTTGCCGAACTTCGGGAAGTCGCCCTCAACCAAATAGTCGACAACGATCCCGTCATCATTCCGGACCGGGGTGACCTTCGCGTACTTGATGGCTGACAGAGAGTCGGCGGCGACGGAAAGACCAGCGATGCCGCAAGCCATGGTGCGCAGGATTTCCGTGTCGTGTAGGGCCATTTCGATGCGTTCGTACGCGTACTTGTCGTGCATGTAGTGGATGCAGTTCAGGGCGTCAACGTAGGTGCGGGCAAGCCATTCCAGGGTCTGGTCGAACTTTTCGTAGACCTCGTCGAACTCCAGGACGTCCCCGGTGACGGGCTCGCTGGGAGGCGAAACCTGCTTGCCGGTGATCTCGTCAACACCGCCGTTGATCGCGTAGAGCAGTGCTTTTGCCAGGTTGACGCGGGCGCCGAAGAACTGCATTTGCTTCCCGATCTCCATGGCGGAAACGCAGCAGGCGATGCCGGCGTCGTCGCCCCACGACTCGCAGACCAGGGCATCGGATTCGTATTGGATCGCAGAGGTTTCGATGGAAGTCTTGGCGCAGAAATCCTTGAAACCCTCGGGCAAATCTTCGCTCCACAACACCGTCATGTTCGGTTCGGGCGCGGGACCCAGGTTGTTCAGGGTCTGCAGCATGCGGAAGCTGTTCTT
>CAYFVT010000098.1:0-4013 GCA_964346705.1 uncultured Actinomyces sp.
CAACCAGTGCGTGCAGGCGGGAAGATCCGGCCCTATTCAACGTGCAAAGTGCCGTAAGCACCCATTTCGGCCATGCTCATAATGTGGTTCACGATCGGATAGTGGCCAGGTTCGGGGGCCACCAACTCCACAAAACCACCTTGCGCGGCCAACAGCGGTAAGACCTGGGCGCCTGTCACCCCTTCAGTCACCCCATCGGTCGACTGGCCCCGGTAGACGCTGTAGCCGCCCTCTGACCACACCGTGTCAAACTGGGTGCCAACAATGTGGAACGACAATGCGGTGTTGGGGCCCACGTCCAAAACCCAGAAGCGGACCCGGTCATCCACTTTCGCAGTCAGCGGGTGCACATCGTATTGGAAGGCTCGCCCGTTGAACATGACGGCGTCCGGGGTTTGTTCCGCCATCTTGTCGGCAGCGGCCCGCCCACTCCCACCGCTGTTGGCGCCGCCCTCGCCCTCATCCACGTAAAACTCTGACTGGATCAGCACGTACGACTCGTCCACTTCGGGCAGGTCTTCGGGTTCAATAACGACTGCCCCGAACATGCCGTTCGCAATGTGGGTGGACATGGGCGCGGTGGAACAGTGGTACATCCAAATCCCGGACCGACCCGCGGTGAAGCGGTATTCCAGGCTCTCCCCCGGTTCAATGGTGCGCATGGCCTCGTCAGGCGCAGTTTCCCCAGCATGGAAGTCGATGGAATGGCCCATGGTGCCGTTGTTGACCAGGGTAATAACGAACTCATCCCCCACGCGCCCGTGCAACGTGGGGCCAGGGGAGCTGCCAGCGAATTCCCAGAGGGGACGGACTATTGCCTCCGTCAGATCATCTTCGGATTCCGTCACTTCGAACGTGTGCTCATGGGTGACAGGACCATCCGCCGCGGGCAACGGTTCCAGGGCGGCCGGGTAAGCGTCGTGCTTCTTTGCCTCCTCAACAAGCGCGTTCATGGTGGGGCGGGACGAGGACGAGGGCGACCCGTGATCCATGCCCTCATGTCCGGGGTTGTCGTCCGCTTCCGCGGCGGTGGGCGCCTGGTCACCACCAACAGCGATGATGTCCAGTTCCATGCCCATCTGCCTGTGCCCCGGCAGCGTGCACCAGCCCACCGTGTCCGCCTGAATGACCCCAACGTCAACTTCTGCACTTTCCCCTGGGGCTAGCGGGCCACTTTCCGCGCCGTTCGCGAACAGAAGGTCGTGGCGCTGATCACCCGTGTTGTGGAAGTTGACCACCAGGGTATTGCCGGCCGGCACATCGATGACGCTGGGAACAAACAGCATGCCTTCAACGGTGACATCAACGTGGGTGACTTCCCCCGTTGGCGCGGCGGCAACCTGCTGCGTGGTTTCCTCCGCGACTGTCTGGGCGCTCATTCCAGGTCGAACTAGAGCGGCCGCGACCGCTAGCACAGCGACGATCACCACCCCTATGGCGGCGAAGGCTGCTTGGCTGATGCCTTGTTTCTGTTCAGGCACGGGGTGCTCCTTTAGTTTCTGGGGTGGTTTCTGCCGTCGATTGGGGCCTCTGCGGCGGGCCGTTCCGTTCGCGCTTAACTCGCGCTTGCCGTACCCCGGCGGCCGCGAATACGGCCATGTCAGCCGCGAAGGTGACGGCGACCAGGGCGGCTAAGGCGGGCATCAGTAGCAGTTGACCCGCGATTAAGGCTAGGACCAGTAAGACTAGTGCCCCGTTGCGGGTGACTAGCCGCAACGTTCCGGCGGCGTTGGCTACCGAGTTCCCCACCCGGACAGCTCTGGGCCCACCCCCAACCACGACGGGCAGAAGATAGGTGAGGGCGCCGATCAGGATCTGCAAGACTCCCCCAACACCCAGGGTAGCGATCATGGCGTGGCTGTCAGCGCGGAAGTCCCCCACGATGCCAGCAAACAGTAGGGCGCCACTTATCCAGCCGAGCCCCACCACGGACCACACGACGCCCGCCGCCATGTTCCAGGTTGAATACTCTTCCAGGGGTTTGCGGGTCGCCACCTGCAGCAGTCGGGCGCCGACGCTGCCGGCCAGAGTCACCGTGTAAACGGTGGTGGCTACACCGGTTAGCCACAGCAGGTTGAACGTGGCAGCCGCGATTGCAACCAGCAGGCTACCGACTAGCACAGGCAAGGCTTTTACGGCGCGTGACACGGCGTCCGGCGCCATCCTGGTTCGCATTGCCGTTGGGCCCAAGGTCACTAGCGTTCCGGCAATCGTGAGTCCCACCCAGCCCAAGCCGTTGGCTAGGGCGTGGGCGACGCTCATCCCGTTCTGTGCGTCAACCAGCCACTGGGGGGCGGGGCCAAGCAGCGGGGCAATAAGCACCGTGCCGTAAATGATGCCTATCAGCAGAAACACGCTGGCTGCCACGTAGTAGCGGATGATGACCGCGAACCGGGCTCCAAGCGCCGAACGGATCGACACCACCAGGGCTATGACGTGCCAGGTGATGATCAGCCCAACAGCCGTGGCGGCAGCCATCGCCACGGGCACGTTTGGCCACCACATGCCACCCACCAGGGCTATCACTGCAACGTTGAACGCGACCTGGCGCAGGGTTTGGTGGGCGCCGGCGTGCTTGTCTTCGGCCCGCAAGCGCAGCAGGGAACGCGTGAAGTACCACGACCATTGCAGTATCGCATTGCTGATGACACCAAGGGTGATCAGGTGGACCGCGGTCCACCACTGTTGGGGCAGTTGGCGACCTAAAGTGAACTGGTAAACCAGCAGGATTACGGCCAGCAGCATCCAGGCTGTGGTCAGCCGGTCGACGCGGCTGCGACGCGGTTTCGGGGCCGGACGCTTGCTAGGGGTGCGTGTATTAGGCTGCTGGGCAGATTTTGTCGTCATGCGGGTTTTCCCTGTTTGATGCGGCGGCTGCCCTGAATGATCAGGGTGACGGTCATGATGACGAACGCGACTATCGTCAGTACGTCTACCGCTCCCCCGTACTGCCAGGCGCCCACCGCCTCCGGCTGGTCCAGTGCGGAACGCACCGCCCCGAACACTCGCACCAGCAAACCCAGTTGCAGCAGCACCCACACAGCCCACATGACGGGACTGTAGGGGACTTGGCGGCGGGCGACCGCGGGAATGATTATGGGGGCGTGCGCCATGATCATTGACATGGCGAAGCCGATGGTCAGGGCGTGGATGGAAACGTCGTAAGCGTAGCCGGACCAGACGGGACCCATGAAAATCCAGATTCCCGCGGACACTAACGCCCACACGTAACCGGCCAGCATGGCTGCGGCCATGAACTTCGTTAGGCCGGAAGTGCGGATGGTGCGCAGCGCGATATCGTGCATGCCAACATCCACCATGAGGACGGCCAGGGCCAGGCCCATCAGGGGGTAGCCCCATTCTGGGACCAGCAGGCTGGCCACTAGGCCTAGGAAGTAGAAGAGGGTTTCAATTAGCGCCCTGTTTTCGGTGGCTCCTCCAGCAAAAGCGATTCGGGCTAACTCCAGGCGTTCGCCGATAATGGTGAGGACTATGAACGCGGTCCACCAGGGCAGAATTTCCGGGATGTCGTAACCCCAACCCCACAGCATGATCCCGATCAGGCCGGCAACCGCACCCAGTGCTTGGATAATCAGGAAGTTGGTGGTTTGCACGCGGGCAATCGTCAGGTAAATGACGGTCATGGTCCCCATCGCTACTGTCCAAAGTGCCGCAGGAATGACGCGCGGAATGGGTCCGCCACCGGCTGCCAACACCAGGGTGGCAATGACCGCTAAACCGCTGGCAGCGGGGGAAACGTACGCCCAAGCGGTGCCCTTGCCATGCCCGGAGTGCAGTGCGACCGCACGTTCCAGGGTGATGGCGGTGCCTAGGAAGCCGTAGAGCATGAGCAGCCCGTGCAAAGCGACCAATGAGTCCGCCGGTACTGGCGCGGGCACCCCCAAGTTCAGCAGGGCAGCGTTCAGACCGGCAAGCAACGCAATGCCGCCACCAACCAGCAGCAGTAGGCGCCCTTTCGGCACCGGGGGCAGCTGGGAACCCGGGCGGGCCGC
>CAYFVT010000099.1:0-2056 GCA_964346705.1 uncultured Actinomyces sp.
TTGGTGTTCTAGCCTCACTTCAGGGCATCGACATGGACAAAGTGGGGCAATACCGTGACTCAGTCGTCAACAAGCTTTACAAGGGTGTTGAGGGTCTTCTGGCTTCCCGCGGAGTCGAAGTGGTTCACGGGTGGGGCCGCGTCACTAGCCCGAACACAGTTGAGGTTGATGGGAAGGCACTGACCGGAAAGAACCTGATTCTGGCAACCGGATCCTACGCCCGCTCCCTACCGACGCTACCCATTGAAGGACGCGTCATCACCTCAGATCAAGCTTTGAAGATGGACTGGGTTCCCAACCACGCCATTATCTTGGGTGGCGGCGTGATCGGGTGTGAGTTCGCCTCTGCCTGGAAGTCCTTTGGTAGTGAAGTGACCATTTTGGAAGGATTGCCGCGCCTTGTTCCGAACGAGGATGAGGTAATTTCGAAGAACCTAGAGCGCGCCTTCCGCAAACGCGGAATCAAGTCGCACCTGAACACTAAGTTTGACCGCGTCGAACAAGACGATACTGGCGTGCATGTTATGACCGAAGATGGGAAGACAATCCACGGCGACCTACTGCTCGTGGCTGTCGGTCGTGGTCCTGTAACTCAGGGCCTTGGCTTTGAAGAAATCGGAGTCAAGATGGACCGCGGTTTCGTACTCACCGATGACAGGCTCAGCACCGGGGTTCCCGGAGTCTACGCGGTGGGCGACATTGTCCCAGGCCTGCAACTGGCTCACCGCGGTTTCCTACAGGGCGTTTTTGTGGCCGAGGAAATTGCGGGATTAAACCCCGACACCATCGACGAAAACGTGATTCCCAGAACAACCTTCACTGACCCGGAGATCGCGTCCGTGGGACTAACTGAAGCCCAGGCACGCGAACAGTACGGGGATGACCAGATCAAGAAGGTGGAGTACAACCTGGCTGGCAACGGCAAGTCGAACATCTTGTCAACCAACGGAATCATCAAGCTGATCGCCGTTGAAGACGGCCCGATCGTGGGCTTCCACGCCATTGGTGCCCGCGTTAGCGAACAGATCGGCGAAGGGGAACTAATCGTCGGTTGGGAAGCTTACGCAGATGACGTTGCCGGGCTGATTCACGCCCACCCGACTCAGAACGAAGCAATTGGTGAAGCTGCAATGGCATTAGCCGGCAAACCGCTTCACGCTCACGACTAAGACCTGCAGATAAAGGAGATTTGAAAGATGGCCCAGTCCGTAACAATGCCAGCTCTTGGCGAATCGGTAACGGAAGGAACTGTTACCGAATGGCTGAAGCAGGTCGGTGACACTGTTGAAGTGGACGAACCGATCGTTGAGGTCGCGACAGACAAGGTGGACTCTGAGGTCCCCTCACCTGTCGCCGGTGTCCTCCTAGAAATTCTGGTTGGGGAAGATGAAACGGTTGACGTCGGGACGGTAATTGCCCGCGTCGGAAACCCGGATGAATCTAGCGCTCCAGCTGCGCCGGCCGTTGAGGCTCCGGTTGTCGACGCTCCAGCCCCCACCCCCACACCTGTGACCCAGGCTCCCGCGGCCCCGGTCGCGACGATGCCTGTGAGTTCGGAGCTAGTTGACGTTGTCATGCCCGCACTTGGCGAGTCGGTAACCGAAGGTACGGTCACCGAGTGGCTCGTCAACATCGGCCAACAGGTCAACGCTGACGAACCAATCGTTGAGGTGGCGACAGACAAGGTGGACTCCGAAGTTCCCTCGCCCGTCGACGGCTTCCTAGCAGAGATTTTGGTTGAAGAGGACGACACGGTTGACGTCGGCACCGTCATTGCGCGCATCTCTAACACGGATGTAAGTGATGCGACCTCACCCCACAGCCACACGACCGTCCCACCAACACCGGCACCGGCCGCTCCTGCAGCCCCCGCTGCTCCGGCCGCACCAGCAGCACCCGCTGCACCAGTGGCACCACCTGCTCCAGCAGCACCAGCCGCACATGCCGCTCCGCCAGCGCACGCTGCGCCAGTCCCACCCGCTCCCCCGGCCCCAACCCGGCCCGCACCAGCACCCGCGGCCCCAGTGGCACCGCCTGCTCCTGCTGCACCGGAGTC
>CAYFVT010000099.1:2156-3725 GCA_964346705.1 uncultured Actinomyces sp.
CCGCACCAGCACCCGCGGCCCCAGTGGCACCGCCTGCTCCTGCTGCACCGGAGTCACCGGCCCAGGCCAAAGTGCAAGAAGCCGTGTCAAAGGCCGCAAAAGCAGGTGTAGAAGTTCCTGATGCTCCAGGCGTTTCCGCTACAGCCAGCTACGTGACCCCAATCGTGCGCAAGCTTGCGCGCGAAAAGGGTGTAGACCTGCAAAACGTTACAGGCACGGGCGTTGGGGGAAGGATCCGCAGGGAAGACGTGGAAGCCGCAGCTCAGGCCGCCCAGGCCGCACCTGCGCCAGCCGCTGCTCCCGCCGCTCCTGCAGCTCCGGCTGTGGCAGACTCTGGACGCATTGTTGTTTCTGATGAAGCCCGCGCACTGCGTGGGACAACCCAGAAGATGTCGCGTCTGCGTCAGACCGTGGCGCGCCGCATGGTTGAGTCCTTGCAGACCGCTGCTCAGCTGACGACCGTGTTCGAAGTAGACGTGACCCGGGTCGCCCAGCTTCGTGCGGCTTACAAGGACAAGTTCCAAGAGGTGCACGGCACCAAGCTCACGTTCCTGCCGTTCTTTGTGAAGGCAGCAATCGAAGCCTTGGAAGCCCATCCGAAGCTGAACGCTGTGATCAACGACCGTGAGGTGACATACCACGACCAGGAGAACATTGGGATTGCAGTGGACGCACCCCAAGGTCTCATGGTTCCGGTCATCAAGAACGCTGGCGAGATGAGCATCGCTCAAATCGCTGAGTCGATCAACGAGCTTGCTGCGAAGGTTCGCGACGGCAAGATAAGCCCCGATGAGCTCACCGGCTCCACCTTCACGATCACCAACACCGGCAGTGGCGGCGCATTGTTTGACACCCCCGTGTTGAACATGCCCGAAACTGGAATCATGGGTGTGGGCATGATTGTCAAGCGCCCAGTAGTTGTGAAGGACGTTTTCGGCGGCGAATCAGTGGCAATTCGCTCCATGATCTACCTGTCCATCACGTACGACCACAGACTGGTTGACGGCGCCGACGCATCACGTTTCCTAGCAGACGTGAAGCGCCGCTTGGAAGCAGGCGACTTCCTGGCTGACCTTCAGCTGTAAGCTCCGCCTAGTCGCACCTTACGAAGAAGGGGCCGATCCTGTGACCCAGGGTTGGCCCCTTTTTCACGCCTGTTCCCGCAACGTCATCCGGTGCAGCCACTGGCAGTCATTCGATGGGATGGAAGCTCTGGATGCGCCCCAGGTCGAAAGACAACAGCACCTGCGCGTAACGTTTCGCGGGCTGGGAACTGCAAGTTCGGCAGTCAACCTTGGCGCTGATGTCCGCGGTGGTCAGCACGCCCTCCCCGCTGCAAGAAACCTCCGACACCTCAACGTCATAGTTGGCGACCCAAGCCGGCGGGTCTGACTCTAGGCGGGCAAGATCGGCCCGCAGAAGCTCCTCACTTTCGAGTGTCGCCAGCTTGTGGGTATCCGCTGCCACAAGGGCCGCGGCCCGATCGTTAAGCAGCTGCTCTACAGCAGCTTGCACTTCGCTGGGCATCGGACAGCTTGAGGGCGCAACCAGCCTTAGAGGCCACAAAGC
>CAYFVT010000100.1:0-3701 GCA_964346705.1 uncultured Actinomyces sp.
CCCAGCGGGCGGTCACCCAGGGACGTCAGCAGCACCTGTCGGTCCGCGATCAACGTCAGCCCGTAGAGGGCGACCTTCTCCAGCACCGTCGCCGCGCCCTTCGCCCGGGACCAGACGGGGTCCGAATAACTCCGCGTCACCAGGTCTTTGGCTAGCGGTTCCACCCACTCCGGTTTGATCGCCGCCACCGTGCGGGCAAACAACCTGGAGGTTTCCACCAGTTCCGCGGCCATCACCCAGTCGGGGCGCCGCCGCTTCAGCCCACTTCCCGGCCAGATGGTGAACCGGGTTTGGCGCGCCCCCACGTATTCGCGCCGCGGCTCATCCCAGTGCCCCAGGTTGGACAGCAGCCCGGGCAGGATCGACCGGTGGATCTCATCCACATCCACCGTTTTGCTTCCCCGCCCGTGTTCCAGGACGGCTGTTAGGGCCGGGTTTTCTTCGCGGGAGAAACCGCGAATTGCTGAGGGCGAGGGCAGGCTTAACGGCTGGGTCTTGATCCCAACTTCGCGCGCCATCTGCTGCAACTGCCGCACAATGTCCCGCCACTCCCGGAACCGCAGGTAGTGGAAGAACTCCCGCCGGCACATGCGCCGGAAAGCGCTGGATGACATTTCCCGGGAGGAAACGTTCAGGTACCGCCACAGGTTCAAATAGGTTATGAAGTCGCTGCGCGGGTCGGTGTAGCGGGCGTGAGCGGTATCAGCCTGCGCTTGGAACTCGCTCGGCCGCTCCCGCACATCCTGAATGGATAGGGCCGCCACAATAATTAGCACTTCGGAGGCCGTGCCGCGCTTGTCGGCCTCCAACAGCATGCGCCCCAGCCGGGGGTCAATGGGTAGCCGCGCCAGTTTCCGGCCCGTCGCCGTAATGTTCCCCGCCGGGTCCAGCGCCCCAATCTCCGTTAGCAGCGCCAGTCCGTCCCGGACGGCCCGCGGGTTCGGCTTGTCCAGGAAGGGGAAGTCTGCCACGTCCCCCAACCCCAGGGCCTTCATCTGCAGGATGACCGAGGCCAAGGAGGTCCGCAGAATCTCCGGCTCCGTGAACCGGTCGCGGGCATCAAAGTCCCGCTCCGAATACAGCCGGATGGCAATACCTTCACTGGTTCGCCCTGCCCGCCCGGCGCGTTGCCCGGCGGAGGCTTGCGACACGGCCTCGATCGGTAGCCGCTGCACTTTGGTTTTATTGGAGAACCGGCTGACCCGCGCCAGCCCGCCATCAATCACGTAGCGGATACCCGGAACGGTCAGGGAGGTTTCCGCAATGTTGGTGGCTAGCACAATCCGCCGCAGATGATGCGGCGCGTAAACCCGGTGCTGCTCGGCGGCAGACAGCCGCGCAAATAAAGGTATGACTTCAACGCCGTTGGGGGCGTGAGGGCGTTTCGTGTCCGCCACGTACCGGGAGCCCAAGTGTTCCTTCAGGGCAGCTGTGGCTTCCACAATGTCCCGCTCGCCCGGCAGGAACACCAGGATGTCCCCGTCTGGTTCGCTGAGCAGTTCATCAACCGCGTGCACCAAAGCGGACTCCAAGTCCAGGTCTTCACCCAAGCCATAACCAAGTTCGGCTAGTTCCCCGCCGCCCTCTTCTGGATGGAGGAATGTTCCCAGCGGGGCCACATCGTCCTCGTCCCCCGCTTCCTCAGACGTCTCCTTCTGGGGCGGGGCCAGGTCAGCCAACAATGGCCGGTAGCGGACCTCTACGGGGTAAGCGCGGCCCGAAACCTCGATTACGGGAACCTCCGCCCCCGTTGCCTGCGCGAAGTGTTCCGCAAACCGTTTGGAGTCAATGGTCGCGGAAGTGATGATCACCTTCAGGTCCGGGCGCTTCGGCAGCAGCCGCGTCAGGTAACCAATGATGAAATCAATGTTCAGGCTACGCTCATGCGCCTCATCCACAATGATCGTGTCGTAGCGGGACAAGTTCGGATCGTGGCCCAATTCGGCCAGCAAGATCCCGTCGGTCATCAGTTTCACCAGGGTGGTGGGGCCAACCTCATCCGTGAACCGCACCTGATAGCCAACAACATCCCCCACGTCGCGGCCAAGTTTGCCGCCCAACTCGCTGGCGATCCGCTCCGCAACCGCACGGGCCGCGATGCGGCGGGGCTGGGTGTGCCCGATCATGCCGGCAATACCCCGACCTAGCTCTAAGCAAATTTTGGGTAGCTGGGTTGTTTTACCACTGCCCGTCTCACCCGAAACAATCACGACCTGGTGGGATTCAATGGCCGCCGCGATCTCATCCCGATGGTCACTGACCGGCAAGTCAGGGTAGGTGACAACGGGAAGGGCAGCCGCGCGGGCCGCCAACTGGGCGGGCGTAAACTGGAAGGGTTTCTGCCTCCCCCGCGGGCGCCGCCTGCGCGGCCGGCTCACTTGCCAGCTTCTACATCTAGCGGGGGACGGACCGGCACATGCAAGTTCGCCCAAACCCGCGCGTGATCCCACAGGCGGTCCAGGTTCTCAATGTCGCCGTAGGCGACGTCCTCGTCCACCTCCACCCGCGACCCGTCCGGGAAGTCAGGGAACGCTTCCGCGGCGGAATCCGCCAACCCCATGTGCACATCATCCCCGTCAAAAACTAGGAGTGTCGGCAGGGTCAGGTGGGCCAGCAGGTCCTCTTTCCGGTTCAAAGAAAGGTCGATCAGGGTTTGGGAGGACACGTGAAACTCCTCCCGCACACCCGGGGAATCATCCGGGACAACCATGGTGCGGCGCTTCTCCAACGCCTCCAACTGGGCGGGGGAAAAAATGGCCTCCCAGTCATACGTGCGGGGGCCAGTCACCGCGGAAGTCGCAAAAATTGCTTCCACAGCCCGCGGGTTAGCGCGGAAAGCGGACATGGTGCCGGAAGAGTGCGCGTGCAACAGTTGGCGGGGAAACCCCTGGTCGGCTAACCAGCCGGAAGCGGCCCGCAAGTCCTCTACCCGCAGGTCCGTGGTAATCACGTCATCACCGGAAGCTCCGTGCCCGGAGTAGTCAAACAGCAACGTCGCGTAGCCGGCTGCCCGGTACCTTTTCGCTAGCTCCCGGAAATGCTTATTAGTAACCCGATCGTTCAGGAACGAGTGAGAGAAAATGACGGCGGCGTCCGTGGAGTCAACTGGGTTCACGAAACTTCCGCGCAGGACTGTGCCACGCGGGGTTGTAATCTCAATCTCGCTCACACCTCAAACGTACCGGGCCCGCCCCTAAATAGCAGCCAGGTGGGTCTCAACCCAGCCCTTTTCGGCTCCGCTATCCGCGAAACCGGCTTCGTCCCCCGCCGACCGTTGCCTGCTGGTGGATGGGGCGGCCGATAGGCCAGAATGGGACCATGACAACAGTTCCCCCCACCGCGGAAGCGGTCACCCAATTCTGGTCTTTCGCCCGCGACCATGTCGGCTGGGCAACCATGGAACCCATGTACGGCCTGCAGCAAGCGACCCTGTTGGAGCCCGCGTGGATGCATTTGAGTGGGGACGAGGACGAAGCCACCAGCCTACTGAAGCAGCTAACCGAAACAGGAACACTGCAGGTGACAACCCCTTTCCAGCGGGTCCCGAACCAGGACGAACTGCCCGCACGCGGTGACCTGGTGGTAGTGGTGGACGCTAATGGCAGGCCCACGGCACTGGCCGGGACGCTTGCAGTGGAAGTGGTGCCAGGCGCGCAGGGGACGAACGAAGCTACCCTAGTGACGGAAACGCTGCGCTGCCT
>CAYFVT010000101.1:0-3691 GCA_964346705.1 uncultured Actinomyces sp.
TGCGGGTTTCCTCGCGCTGCGGGTGGTCGAAGATCTGTTCGGGGGTGCCGACCTCGACCAGGTTCCCGTGGTGCAGGAACGCAACCCGGTCGGCAACTTGGCGGGCGAAGCCCATCTCATGCGTTGCCATGACAATGGTGGCGCCGGACTGCTTTAGCTCTTGGACCAGGTCCAGAACCTCGCCCACAAGTTGCGGGTCCAGGGCGGAGGTAATCTCATCCAACAGTAGTAATTCCGGGTTGGTTGCAATCGCCCTGGCTATTGCCACCCGCTGCTGCTGCCCGCCGGAGAGCCGGTCGGGGTACGAATCCGCCTTGTCGGCCAGGCCGATGCGGGTAAGCAGCTCTCGCCCTCGTTCATCCGCCTCCCCCCGGCGCATGCGTTTCACTTTGCGTAGTGCCAGCGTCACGTTGTCCAACACCGACAGGTGCGGGAACAGGTTGTAATGCTGGAACACCACGCCGATGCGTTGGCGCACTTTGTCGGGGTTGACGCGGGGGTTAGTGATGTCCTCACCGCTGAGGAAGATCTGCCCGTCATCCACCAACTCCAGCAAGTTGATGCACTTCAGCAGGGTGGATTTGCCGGAGCCAGACGCCCCGATCAGCACGACCGCCTCATGCTGCTGCACGTCCAAGTTGATGCCGTTCAGGATCTGGTTGTCCCCAAACCACTTGTGAACGTTGTCGACTTCCAGGACTGGGATCATACTTCGCCCCCAACTTGCTCGCGCCTTTGCGCCCGCGCCGTGTACCAGTCGGTTAGGCGGATAAACGGCCAAGACAGCAAAATAAACAGGATGCCAGCCACCACGTACGGCGTGGAGTTATAAGTCGTTGCGGAAGCAATTTGCGCCGCCCGGATCGCGTCCACTGCGCCAAGGACGGAGATCAGTCCCACGTCCTTCTGCATGGACACAAAGTCGTTCATCAGGGCCGGTGTCACCTTCCGCACCGCCTGTGGCAGGACCACAATTTTCAGCGTCTGATAGTAGGTCAGGCCCAGCGACCGGGCGGCCATGCGCTGGGAGGGGTGGACGGCCTCAATCCCCGCACGCAGCACCTCACCCACGTACGCGGAATAGGCAAGTAGCAGGGCGATGGTGCCCCAAAAATATGCGGGCATGCGGGGAAGAATGTCGAGGGCGGGAATCCCGTAGCCCACCAGGTACAACACCAGCAGGACCGGCAGCCCCCGGAAGATATCCGTGTAAGCCGCGGCCAACAGGCGGATGGGGGTGAAAACGGATCCGCGCAGGGTTCTGGCAATTGCCAGTAGGGAGCCAAAAATGGCCACACCAATTGAGGCGAAAAACAGGACCCGAATGTTCAGCCACAAGCCGGTGAGGATACGGGGGAAATACTCCACCCCAATTTCCCAGTTGAAGAACGACTTCTGCACCGCCGCCCAGCCGGGGGAGTTCAGCACCGTGAAACCCAGGACAGCCGCGAAGACGACCGTGGAGCCTACGGAGATCAACACCGACTTCAGGTTCTGCTGTTTCCGGTAGGTGATGCGTTCCAGTTCAACCTGGCTGGGTTCGGGTCTGTCTATTTGGGGGGATGCTTTTTTCATGAGTCTCCCACGGGCTGTTCTCCTAGTTGGTTTGGCAGGCGCACAGCGGCACTCACCTTTAAACCAATGGGCGGGGTGGCACTGCCATCACAGCGTTTGCCACCCCGCCCACTATAGCTATCCGCAGCAGGCTCTTACTGCAACACTGGTCTTACTGGAGCACGGGGGCGCCGGCGCCCTCCGCAACCCACTTCTGTTCCAGTTCGGCCAAGGTCCCGTCCTCGCGCAGTGCGTCAACGGCCTCCGTGACCGCGGGGGTCAGCTCGGAATCCTTAGGTAGCAGGAACGCGAACTCGTCCCCATCGCCTTCAAGCGGCTCAAACTGGCCGACGACCACGCCGTCATCCAGCACCGCAGCCTGCAGGTACAGCACGGTCGGCAGGTCCGTCACGACCGCGTCAATTTGGCCGGCTTGCAGGGCGGCAACGGCGTCCTCGTTACTGTTGAAAATCGAAATTTCTTGGGTGGGGTCAACGTTCTTCTCAACGACTTCAGCGCCGTTGGATCCCGCGGCCACCCCGAACTTCACGTCCTTCAAGTCAGCCAAAGACTGCGCGTCGGCACCCTTAGCGCCTTCAACCGTGACGATTGCCTGCGTGGTCACGTAGTAGGGGGAACTGAAATCAACGGCCTCTTCCCGTTCCGGGGTGACGGAGAACTGCTGAATGTTCACGTCGAAATCCTTCGGGCCGGGCGCGATCACAGAGTCGAACGGTGTGCGCACCCACTCCACGTTTTCCGGGGCGAACCCAAGCTGCTCGGCCAGCGCGTAAGCGACCGCGGCCTCCAAGCCCTCGCCAGATTCGGGGTCATCATTTTCTATCCAGGGGGAGAACGCGGGCTCACCCGTCGCCACGGTCAGTTTGCCGGGGGTAAGGGTGGGTAGGGCGTCGGCCTCAGCCGTGTTCTCTGACGCGGTGTCGCCGGCTTCGGCGGCCTCTTCCGCCTTCTCTTCAGCGGCACCACCACAGGCTGCCAGGGTCAGGGCCAGCGTGGCGGCGACGGCCCCAAGCCCGAAACGCTTCCTCAAAGGGCGGGTGGGTACGGTTGAGCGGGACATGTGGAACTCCTTCAAATGCGGTCAATCGCGCGCGGGGTCACCGGGCGCATGATCGGGGCAAAGGTACCAAACCGGTCACGGCAGCGCCCCGCCTTATCCGCTTGCTGAAACGCTTAGGCACGAACCGGTCACGTTCCTGGCTGAATGTTTGTGCAGGTCAAGCCATGTCATAGAATGTGGCAGATTATCGGAAAGAAATGAGGCTGCCACATGAGCGACACCCCCAACCAGGACGAAATAGGCATCGTGGTGTTCCAATCCGACTTCGGATTGCGCGACGGCGCGGTTGCCGCCATGAAGGGGGTCGCGTCCGGCGTGGACCGCAGCCTGCAGCTTTACGACCTGACCCACCAGATCCCGCCCTACACAATTTGGGATGGCGCTTACCGCCTGTACCAGACCATTGAATACTGGCCGCAGGGTACCGTGTTCGTGTCGGTCGTGGACCCGGGGGTGGGGTCGGAACGTAAATCGGTGGTAGCCAAGACTGACAGCGGCCACTATGTCGTCACGCCCGACAATGGGACGTTGACCCTGATTGCGCAGGCGTACGGCATAGCGGAAATGCGGGAGATTGATGAGGCCGTCAACCGTCGCCACGACTCCCACAACCCCTACACTTTCCACGGCCGCGACGTGTACGCCTACACGGGCGCGCGCCTAGCAGCGGGCAAGATCACGATGGAGCAGGTGGGGCCCGTTTTGGATGAGGCTCCCTTGGCGCTTGATCATCAGCCGCCTTCCGCCGAGGACGGGAAACTGCACGGCAATATTCCCGCCCTGGACATCCGCTTCGGCAACGTGTGGACGAACATTGGGCACGATTTGGCGGCCAGTTACGGTCTGACCCTCGGCGAAGAATACTTGGTGGAAATTTACGAGGACGACGACCTAGCTTTCTCCGGCGTCCTGCCCTACGTTAAGGTTTTCGCGGAAGTGGATGAGAAGGAGTCCCTGATCTACTTCAACTCCCTAAACACCCTGTCCGTCGCCACAAACCTGGGTAGTTTCGCCAGCGACAAGGGTATTTTCCACGGCAGCCGCTGGCGCCTGACC
>CAYFVT010000102.1:0-3672 GCA_964346705.1 uncultured Actinomyces sp.
AACCTAACGCTTTCAGCTTCAACCATTCCTTCCGGTACTCCCGGTCGGGCCCAATCCTGGCCATCAGCGTTCCTTCCCCGATGCTGCGCACACCTGTCAGGGTCAAGACTACCCGCCCAGTCTTAGTGCCGCCTGCCTTAACCAACCAGCTAAGCTACGTTCTGGAAGCGAGGGAGACATATGAGTACGGCTGCTGAAGGGGTCAAGGAAACCATTAGGGTCAAGCCGCTGGGACGGACGGTAGCAATCGTTCGGGAAGTTCCCACACCTGCGCACGCCCTGTGGCAAATTGAGGACGCAGTCCTAGCTGCAGACGCTCAAAACGTGCCCATCGATGTTCTCCTTGGTGCACAAACGTTAGGGGAACTATTACGACACCACGCGGACGATCTGACTGACCGGGTTGCGCGCCCTGAGGGTCGTGTGCGCCTAGTCGCCTACGGAAGGCCCACACGCAAAGTGCGCGCATTCCTGCAGGCGCACGAGTTTTCAGTGCTGGAGCGTTCCCCTTTCCCCTGCCTGCGCAAGAGCCTAGGCGCCTGGCAGGGCGACAGCGATTTCCTCGCCTTCCTACCCACGGGCGCCCCCGAGCTGGCATTAGCTGTTGACCGGTACCTGCTGGGCGCCGTCAGTGGGCTCAGCGACCTCCCACTTACGGAGGCCCCCATGCCAGTAGGTAGGAGGCGCGGGCAGTTTCAACTCCTACCCGGGGTGGGGGCGAAAATGGTGGGCGGGACCGCCACCAGTAAACACTTGGTTGTCCCCGGCACGGTGGCCGGGATGGGGATACTGTCATTGGGGGCTCACGCGTTTGCAGGGCAAACAGGGAAAACTGCCTACCTTTCAGGGCCCCTGCGCTGGGTTGGGGATGGTGCGTTCAAGGACTCACCCAAACTGGAGAGCGTTCTGCTGCCCGACACGGTCCTGGAACTGGGGGCCCAGGCGTTCGCGGGATGCCCCCGGCTCCGCGACGTTCGCCTGTCACGGCGATTACGTGTCATCGGGGGACGCGCCTTCGCGGGCTGTCCCCAGCTTCTGGGGATCACACTGCCTGGGTCGGTGACCACCATTTCCGAGGACGCCTTCGCTGGGCACCACCCCGACCTGGTTGTGTCCGCGCCCGCAGGTAGTTACGCGCTTCGTTGGGCAAAGCAGCAAGGCATCCAAACGGAGGCGCTTGAAACAGCAGAGTCGGGCACGCCCTCGCCCACCTACGAGCAGTTGACGACCGACAGGGTCTTCACTGAGGGAGGGATAACCTACTTCGCCTCCCCCGGCGGGCAAGCCGAAGTAGTCTCGGTTGCCTTCCGCGTCAAGCGCCGCAACCTGTCCGTGCCGCCAAGAGTGCGCGGCCTCAAAGTTGTTGGCGTAGCGGCAGACGCCATACCCCCGTTTCCTCTGCTGCAGGCTGTGATTCTGCCACAAACAATGCAGTGGCTAGCCCCCGGGGCCATACGGGGCATTCCTTCCCTGCGGGAAGTGGTCGGCATAGACCAGGTCCCCCTGCTGTTCCCCGGCAGTGTCCCCGCACGCTTTGAACCGAGCCGTACCGCCGCGAGCACTGCTGACGAGGACGGGCCAGCCGGCCCAGATGCACGCCGCCCCTTGGACGTGGACAGCATTCGCCTGACGATGCGCATGATCTGCACCATCGTCCCCCGCCCCTTGCCGGATGGGATCGACCCAGACGCCCCGTTCCCAGGCCTGTCCGCAGGCGTCCTGGGCAGCAGCCCGGGCGACCTCTACTTCGTGCGCAGTGGTGCGCGAAACACGAGCATGGTGGACCGGCTGGTTGAAGCGGGCATGCGCAACTTCGTGGCCACCCGCAAAATTGTCGACTCAAACGGCACCAGCTACCCGACCTTAGTAACCAAACACCCCAGTCGGGTACTGATCACTCTGACGCGCTGGCTGAACAGGCAGTACGACGCGAAAGTCCTGGCGATCACTGGCAGCATCGGGAAAACCACCACGAAGGACATGGTGTACTTGGTCTGCCAAACAGCGCTGCGGACGTGGGCGAACCCGGGGAACGCTAACGCGTTCGCACAAGTGTCACGCCACATTCAGCAGCAGACGTTAGACCTGCAGGTCCTGATTCAAGAGACTGGGGCCGCGTTCCCCGGGCTGGTGGAATCGGAAGCCAAGATGCTGACCCCGGACGGTTTCATCATCACCAACATTGGTCTGAATCACGTGGGCAAGTACGGGGGGAAGCAGGAGAACATTTTGGCTGACAAGCTCAGTCACGATGATTACCTACGTAAAGACGGGGTCGCATTCGTCTGCTACGACGACAAGGTGCTGCGGGAAGTGGTGCTAAAGCACCCGGTTATCTCCTACAGCGCTGAAGGGCACCCCGCCAGCTACCGGGCCACCGATGTCGTTGAAGAAGAGGGGAAACTCCGCTTCAAAGTGCACGAACCGGACACGGACATTGTGACGGAAGCGGTTGTCCACGCGTTCGGCATCCACAACGTTGCCAACGCGCTGGTCGCTTTCGCTGTGGGAAGGTGGCTTGGAATCGACCGGACACACATCCTGGAAGGGCTAGCCGCCTACAGGGGGTCCGGCCTGCGGCAGAACTTCACCCACCTGGGTGAGCAGCGGGTCCTGGTTGACTGCTACAACGCGTCCGAGGGCGCCGCGCACGCTTTCGTTCGCACGACGCAGACACTCAGCCCGGGCCCCGGGGGGAAGCACCGGGTTGTCTTCGCAGACATTGACGACAAACTGGGTGAGCACACAGAAGCCGTTCACCGGCGCGTCGGGCAGGACTTTGCTGAACAGCAGGGCGTAGACAAGTACTACCTTTTCGGGCCCCACTCCAAGTGGATCTACCAAGAACTGAAGGCCGCGGGGAAATCCGCCTACCACGCCGAAGACCGGGAGGACCTGGAGGCCGCACTGCGGGCGGACCTGTCCCCCGAGGACGTGGTGGCCTTCAAGGGTGGCCAACAAATGGCCCTGTCGATCACTATCGACCACCTGTTTGGGACGTCGTTCATCACGGATGATTACCCGGTCCTTCAAGCCCGGGGCCACAAGGTTGTCGAGGGCGGGGTTGAGTATGAAGTCATCTCAGAGTACGGGGCTCGCGTTCACCATCTGGCGGCGGATTTCAGCGGCCGCGCGCTGACCTTTCTACCGGAGGTTGACGGGGCGCCTCTACTGATGGTGAGCCCTTACGCGTTGAAGAATAAGTCCGTACGCAAGGTAGTGATTCCAGCTCCCGTGCAGACGATTGGAACGAAGGCGCTGTCGGGCTGCCGCTGGCTCACTGCGCTGGTCTTACCCCCCACCCTGCTTATGGTTGAGGACCGGGCCCTAGAGGACTGCACCCGCCTGAAGTCCGTCACCCTGCCGGATGGTCTGACTTCGCTGGGGGAGGGAGCCTTCGCGGGATGCCGCGACTTGAAACACGTCCACATCCCAGCGTCAGTCGTCAGTTTCGGCGAGGGAATTTTCCGCGACTGCCCGAAGCTCACGGTCACGGGCGCTGCAGGGTCTGCCGCTGAGGCCTACTGCCGCCGGAACGGAATCCCCTTCAAGGTCGCCTGACAGGCAAGCGGCGCAACGGGTTTCGCCAGCCAAGTGCATTCCGGGCCAGGCCGTTCAGGGCCACACGACAGTGGCCATGCGGAGCTGCGCCCGCTGGTCAGATGTACCGTT
>CAYFVT010000103.1:0-3639 GCA_964346705.1 uncultured Actinomyces sp.
GGATCGTGGAACAGGGCCTGAACGTCCTCGTCCCCCACGCGGGAGGCCGCGTCCGTGACTGCCTGGCGGACACTCTCCGCCGCCCCCACCTGCAACGCCCCGGGGTGAACGTAGCTGCTGCGGGCCATGGTCGGCGTGTTCCCCAGAACATGGGCTGCGGCGTCGAAAGACACCAGGGACTGGTCACGACGTTTCTTGCCTAAGTCAAACTTCGCGCCCCCCGCAACGGCAGCCGCGATGACGGTGGCACCCCAGGTGCGGGCCATTTTAGCGGAGGCCGACGCCCCCACTTTCGCGTGGATAAACGAGTTCACAGTCCCCGCCCGCACCCGGCGCGGTGGGTCCGTGGGCGTCACGAAGAGCAGCTGTTGGTTGTCCTGCTCCCGGGCTTGCAGCAGCTTGCCCGTCACCCGTGCAGCGGCCCGGTCAGCGATCCGGTGCACTTGATGCACGTGCTCTTTACCGATGAAGTCGAACTCCACCGCATCCCGCGTTGCCCGCACGTGCCGCGCCTCCAGGGTCGTCAGGCCGTAGGTCTGGTTGTCCGTCACGTACCGGTCTGTGCCAATGCGGAACAGGCCCCGGTCCAAGAAACGCCCCACCAGGGCGGTCACCTGGTCCATGTCGGGGGCGGGGGGCCGCCGGCGCAACTGCCTGTCAACAATCGCGCGCAGTTCGGGAAGCTTCTGCGCATAATACAGCATGTGCGCGTACTTGTTGCGCGCGGACTCTTCGGTAGCGGCGGGGGAGTAGCGGTACTGGACGCGGCCGCGGGCGTCCACGCCGCGGGCTTGGACCCGTGCTTCCGGGTCTTCAGCAGCCCAGACGTGCCGCCACGCAGGGGGAACAGCTAGCGAAGCCAGCCGCTGCAAAACGTTCGGGTCGGTAACGGGCTGGCCGTGATTGTCAACCCAAGTGCCGCCCGGCCCGCGGCGGAAACCGTCAGGCCAATGCAGGTAAGGGTCGCCCTTCACTGTTCTGAACGCATGATCTACGCCTAGCTGAGTTGGCCGGCGGCCTGCACGTACTCGATTTTTTCGATCGGGGGAGCGAAGTCTTGCCGGGCTGCTGCCATGATTTCTGCGGCTTTCTCAATTTTTCCGTCGGCGGTTGCTTTCCCCCACTCCGCGTAGGCCGTGCTCAGCCCCGCCGCGTCCCCATCGGCGATCAGCATCCCCTGGTGCATCCAGATTGCACGGTGGCACATGCGGCGGATCGACTTGGGGTAGTGAGAGATCAGGAAAGTGGTGCCCGCACTTTGGCGGATCCGTTCCAAAGCTTCGCGGGAACGCCTCGCGAAAGCAGCGTCCCCGGTTGCCAGCGCCTCGTCAACCAGCAGAATGTCGGCTTTAGCGTACGCGTTGATGGCGAAGATGAGGCGGGCGCGCATGCCCGAAGAGTAAGTGTTCATGGGACGCTCAATGGCGTCCCCAATGTCCGCTAGCTCAATTATGTGAGGGGTAAGTTCCTCCACCATTTCAGGTGTTGCCCCCGTGGCCAGAGTGCCTAGACGGATGTTGTCCCGGCCAGGTAAGGCCCGGATCAGCGCAGCACCAACAGCTTGCAGGCGGGGTTCAGAACTAGCCAGGACGAAACCCTCATCAGGTTTCACCAGCCCCGCGATGATCCGCATCAAGGTTGATTTGCCCGCACCGTTGGAGCCGATCAGTCCGATGGATTCCCCTTCGCGAGCTATCAGACTGACCCCGCGCACCGCATCCACCGTCTGCGTGTACGGCAACTGGAACAGTTTGTGCCAGCCCCGTTTGGCTTTGCTGGTGCCGGGGGGAGCCTTTTCGACCTCGGCACTATAAGTGAGGGAAACGTTGTCTACCACCACGGAAGGGTTCCCCAAAGGAACGACCGGGGGGCCCACTCTATCTGTTTTGGCCATAGCTACTTTCCACCAGCCAGAACAACAAGAAGCCGATCAGGGCGGCCCCCACAGCCCACACCCCGAAGTACACCCACAGGTCGGCGGAGGGCATCCGCCCATACACGATTAGGTCGCGGTTGATTGTCAGGAAAACGTAGCCGGGGTTGGCTTCCACAATCGCTTTGACAGTTGGGATCTTGTCGAAACGGGCTGTGCCAAAGAAGACACCGGAAGTGAAAAACCAGAGCCGCGTGATCATGGGCCAAATGAACTTCAGGTCCGGCAGAAGGCTGGTCAGTGCGGTAGATATTGCGGCCAAGCCGAACACGAACACGAAACCGAGTGCCACTGAAACTGGGACCACCAGCCAGAAAACGGTTGGGGGCACTTGGATCGTGGGCATGATCATCACAAAAAGCAGTGTGGCTAACAGTACGGGAAGGAAGTCCAGGAACTGCCGCAAAGTCCACGCGAAAACGACTGAGATGCGGGGGAAGGAATACGCCCGCACCAGGTTGGAAGAACTGGAAATGATTCCGGGACCAGCACCTAGAGCTGAGCGCAGGATGGCGAAGAAGTTGAACCCGACCACCAGGTAACCCAGGAAGATGGGAATGCCGCGACTGACCTGCAGCAGCATGCCGAACACGAACCAATAAACCATGGAGTTCAGGAACGGGTTCAGGATCAGCCAAATGCGGCCCAGAACCATTCCGCGAGTGTTCTGGTAAGCGCGGCCCCGCGCGTCCGCCACGATAAAGTGGCGTCTGCCCCAAATTTCTTTGAGGTATTCACCCATCGGGGGTTTCAGAGAAACTGGGCGCAAGCGTTCCCCATCGACAAGACCCGAAAACCCCTGGTCAACCTGGGGTTCGGTGCTGGTTGCCTGCGCCAAAGGGAAGTGTCCTTCCTGCTTAGTGTTTAGGCCCGCTCGGGGCTAGTCTCTTACTATAACGCCACCGTTTATAATAACAGCGTCACATGCCGATTTCGGGTCGCAAACGTGACAGCCCAAGTGGTTCTGACCCGTCAGGGCCGGGTTTGCGCAACAGGTCGGGATGAGGGTCCGCGTAAGGAGAGCAGCATGGAGTCGCACGATTGGTTGCGTCGCATCAAGCGCGACAGTGCTTTGTCCATTGTCCTAATCGTGCTGACCCTAATCGCCTTGGCTGTCGCCCTGTGGTGGCGGGTGATGCTGGTTGCTGACCAAACCAAGTGGAGCACGCTGGTTGAAGAAGCGCCCCAAGCGGTGTCCGCCGCCGCAGACGCCGGTAAGGAAGCCGAACGGGTCCTGCTGCTGGCACAGGCCGTCGACTACTCAGGGGCCCAAGTCGAACAGACGCAGAACCTGATGCCGGAAGTTGACTCCCTCGCCAAGCAACTCGATGGTCTGGTCGAATACTTGACTTTGAAACCACTTGAGGGGGGAAGCAGTAAATTCGCTGAAGTGGACCCCTATTCGTCAGAGGACGACGCGAACGTTGAAGTAATAGTGGACATTCCGCGTGGCTTCCGGGACCTGACCGTCCAGTACACGGCCGTGCAAGCGGAACTTGATGAACGCGTGGATGCGCTTGCGACAGTGACGGAAGATCTGGCGGAAGCCGTGGAAGAACAGTCGAACTAGGTGCAGGCCAGGACCGGAAGGACCAACACCACATGAAGCTAGCGCCCCGCGCCGCGTTGGCGGCCATGCGTTCAACGTATGCCGGCCTGAAACTGTTCCCCCAAGATAAACGGAAAGTTGTCCTGCTTAGCCGGCA
>CAYFVT010000104.1:0-3448 GCA_964346705.1 uncultured Actinomyces sp.
ACCGCGGCGGGGCCGTCCATCTTTCGCCCCGCTGTGGAGGTCGCCGGCCGAGAGACGCTGATGCTGATCGATCAGGTGCGTTCAATCGACCGCGACTATGTCACCGAGGATCCGGTTGACTATCTGACCGGGGAGGCAATGGCGCGGGTCGAGGTCGCTCTGGCCCACTACCTTGGTGTCCACGCCGCCCAGCGCTTCTAACCGGCTCTCTTGCCTGCGTCTGTCCAGAACGTTTCGCAGCTGGCCGGGTTACAGTGGGGGCCACAAGGAGATCAGGAAGGCACTGCTGAAGGTGAAGTTGAAGCAATGGGGTAGCGGGCTACTGGTGGCCTTGGCGCTCATGCTGGCCGCTCCGGCCGGGCTTGCGACCGGGGCGGCGGCAAGCGTTCCGGAGCCGATAACGCCCAACACAGAAGAGGGCACAGAAGAGCCCGATGCCGCTTGCTCCACGTTGGGCTCCGCCGCCGGTGGTTACGCATGCTCCCTTCCCACCCAAGACAACACAATGCGCAACATGCTTCTGTTCGGGGGTGGAGGCATCCTTGCTGGCGGCGGCCTGTTGGCGCTCAGCCGCCGCTCCGCCAAGTAGGTCGCATCAGCGCCCCCAAACACGAACAGCGAAGCCCCCGCCCAGAACCTCGCGAAAGGTCCCAGGCGGGGGCCCCACTAGCTACCAATTACCGGCTGGCGGCATCCTTCGCGGCCAAGTGACCAAACACCAGGCCCTGCCCGATGGTTGCACCCGCACCCGGGTACACGTGGCCAAACGCGTTGCCCGCCGTGTTGCCAATGGCGTACAGGCCGGGGATGACCTCCCCGTCTTCCCGCTGCACCCTGGCAGCACCGTCTGCCATCAGCCCACCGCAAGTGCCCAGGTCGGACAGCGACAGCTTCACTGCGTACAGTTTGCCTTCCAGGGGCCGCAGGTTCGGGTTCGGGACCTGCGTCGGGTCCCCGTAGTACCGGTCGTACGCGGAGTCGCCCCTCTGGAAATCACTGTCAATGCCAGCTGCGGCCATCTCGTTGTACACGTCGAATTCGCGCACGAACTCCTCGACCGGCACCCCCATCTTGCGTGCCAATTCCGCCGGAGTGGCCCCACTGACGACAATTCCGGCGTCGTACCATTCCTGCGGGAACGGCATGTAGGGGAACAGGGCGCCCGCGAACACGTAGCGGTTGCGGTACTTCTGGTCCATGACCAGCCACATTTCGTTCGCCCGCTGCTCCTTTTCCCGCAGTTCCAGCACGGTTTGCCCGAAGACCATGTAACCCGTGGCTTCGTTGACGAAGCGGCGTCCCGTCTCATCCACAATGAACGTTCCCGGCAGGGAGCGTTCGGCCAGCAGCACCATGGGGGCACCGCCCTCGGTCAGGGGACTGACGGCCGGGTACCACCAGGCTTCCTCCATCAGCCGCAGGCCCGCGCCCACCTTCTGCGCTTCCACAATCGCGTCGCCGGTGTTGGTTTCGGCGCCCAGGGAGATGTCCTCCACCAGGGTGGGCGACTGGTATTCCTGCCGCATCTTCATGTTGTGGTCATACCCGCCGGCGGCCAGCACCACACCCTTGCGGGTTTTCACCGTCACGCGTTTCCCGTCCTGCTCCAGGATCGCGCCGACAACCTGACCGTCCTCTTCAATTAATTCCACGAGGGCGGTCCGCGTCCACACCGGGATCCCCGCCTCAATGCAGCCTGCGAACAGGCCCGCGGCTAGCGCCTGCCCGCCGGCGGTGTACTCGCGCTTCACGGCCATGCCACCCAGGCCCTGCGCGACACGTTTGAAGATCTTCGGCCAAGACTTCATGGGCGTGCGAGCCATCAGGTTCATCCACTTGTAGTCCGCACCGGTCACCGGCATGGGCACGGGGGCCGCCATCAGCGTGCTGCGCAGGCGTGCCCTTTCTTCGCCGAGGACGGAAGCATCAAACGGCTTCGACTCCGAGGTGCGGCCAATTGCGGCTCCACCCGGGTTTTCAGGATGGTAGTCGGCGTAGCCTTCGGCCCAGAAGAACTCTAGGGGCGTCGTGCGCTCCAACATAGCGATGGCTTCCGGGCCGCCCTCCAGGAAGGCTCCCCAACGCTCGGTAGGCGAATCTTCGACGATGGACTCCAGGTAGTCTCGGCCGGCCTCCGTCGTGTCATCGAAGCCGTCCCGCAGCAGCGCGGGGTTCGCGGGCACCCAGTAAGCCCCACCCGACAGCGCGGTGGAGCCGCCAACCACTTCCGCCTTTTCGGCGACGATCACGCTGAGCCCCTGCTCATGGGCGGACAGCGCGGCCGCCAGGCCCGTGCCCGATCCGATCACCAGCAGGTCGACGTCAGCGTCGTGGGCTACTGGACCCAAAGGTACTTGTTTGTCAGTCATAAAAACTCCCCATAACACTCATCTGCGGACCCGACACGGGCCCTAACCAGCCCCGCAGCCACTGCCTTGACCCGGGCTTTGCTGTTCCATTGTCCCGCTTAACTAGCCGATCGGCAAGTACCTGGTGTTTCCCGGTAGGTTAAGGGTTATGAGTCGAGGAAGATCCGGTCCCACCCAAATCTCCCAAGCCGCGCTAGCCCTGTTCGCGGACCGCGGCGTCCATGCCACGTCCCTACAAATGATTGCGGACCGGCTGGGTGTCACGAAGGCCGCCGTTTACCATCACTTCAAAAGTAAGCAGGGAATTGTGGAGGCCGTCCTCGCCCCCGCCCTCGACGATCTCCGCGACCTGACAGAGGCCGCCGAACAGTTAGCTAATGCGGCCGAACAGCAGGAACTAGTCGTCCGCGGCCTAGCCGAAGGCGCCGTCAGGCACCGCGCGATCTACGCGGTGGTGCTGCGGGATCTGACCGCGATTGCAACGGTTGCCCGAACCCGGGAACTGTGGGACCGTCTGCATGACCTGCTGGCGGGCGAGGGCGCCTCCCCCACCCGCCGCGTCCAAGTCGCCATGTTCCTGTCCGGCCTGGTCGCCCCAGCCATCGACGCTCACGTCGGCCAGATGAGCGACCAAGAAATCCACGACGGCATCCTGCACGTCGGCCTGCAACTGGTGTAAAGGGCTAGCCGGGGACGCTATTTTGGCGCCGCTTCTGCAGGTAATTGATGAGGGCGAGGGTCCCCGCCGCCAACCCCACCCCCAGCCAGCCGCCGACGGAGTTGGCCAGGATGTCCTCAAACTGGGTGCCCCGGGTCGGCATGTAGAACTGGATGGCCTCAATGGTTGCGGACAGCATTGGCATCACAGCCAGGGTCACGGGCAACCGGCGCTTGGGAACGGTCAGTGCCACGAAGAACCCGAGGGGCAAGAACATGATGATGTTCATGGTGAAGTTGAACTGCTCCCCGGTGAACTCCACGCCGAACAGGTGGCGGAAGAAGCCGCGCACCATCCGGGCGACCGGCCCGTGAACGGAGCCGGATTCCGCCGGCAGCATCGTCATTGCTATCGCCGCCGT
>CAYFVT010000105.1:0-3377 GCA_964346705.1 uncultured Actinomyces sp.
TCCAAACCGTCTTCCTCACGGCGCGCGTTACGCTCCGCCAGTTTCTTCGGGTCGGATGTGCGCCCACGGATCACTTCTACCAGGTCGCCCTTTTTAATCTTGGCGGCCATCAGATCACCTCCGGTGCCAGCGAGATAATGCGCATGAAGCGCTTGTCACGCAGTTCACGTCCGACGGGACCGAAAATGCGGGTGCCCCGCGGTTCCCCATCAGACTTCAAAATCACGGCTGCGTTCTCATCAAAACGGATGTAGGAACCATCCGGCCTGCGAGCCGCCTTCTTAGTGCGCACCACAACCGCTTTAACTAGCTCCCCTTTTTTCACGTTCCCGCCGGGGATGGCATCTTTCACGGTGGCAACAATAACGTCGCCAATACCCGCGTAACGGCGACTAGAGCCACCGAGCACGCGGACGGTAAGGATTTCCTTCGCCCCCGTGTTGTCGGCGACCTTTAGTCGCGACTCCTGCTGGATCATGTCTTATGACTCCTGTCGTCGTGCTGGTTCTCTTTGACCCCAGTGGCCAAAGAGCCTGGCCGAACGGATTATTTCGCTTTTTCGAGAATCTCCACCACGCGCCACCGCTTCGTGCGGGACAGGGGGCGGGTCTCCATGATGCTGACGAGGTCGCCCACGCCGCACTCATTGTTTTCGTCGTGCGCTTTCACTTTTTTTGTTCTGCGCTGGATTTTGCCATACAGCGGGTGCTTGTAGTGGTCTTCCAGTTCAACAACGACAGTTTTGTCCATTTTGTCACTGGATACTAGGCCGCGACGCACCTTACGTTGGTTGCGCTCCACGGTGTCAGTTGACTCAGTCATCTGCCTTACTCCTCGCTACCGGGCGCGGTGCGGAAGCCAAGCTCCCTTTCACGCGCAATCGTGTAAATGCGGGCAATATTGCGGCGCACCAATTTCATTCGCCCGGAATCATCCAGACTGCCAACGGCCTGCGAGAACCGCAGATTGAACAGTTCCGCTTTGTTCTTCTCCAGCTCCTTGGCAAGCTGGCCATCATCCATCGCGTCAAGGTCAGCCGTGGTCAAAACGTCTTTAGCCATCAGTTGTCAACCCCTTCACGAACCACAAAACGGGTTTTCATTGGAAGTTTGTGCTGGGCGCGGCTCATGGCCTCACGCGCCAGCGTTTCGTCGACGCCACCCAGCTCAAACATGATGCGTCCGGGCTTGATGGGTGCAACCCACCATTCGGGCGAGCCTTTACCGGAACCCATGCGGGTCTCAGCGGGCTTCTTCGTTAGAGGGCGGTCCGGGAACACGGTGATCCACACTTTCCCACCACGCTTAATGTGACGGGTCATTGCGATACGTGCCGCCTCAATCTGACGGTTCGTCAGGTTGGCGGGTTCTAGTGCCTGGATCCCGTAGTCACCGAAAGCCAGTTCCGTACCGGCCTTCGCATTCCCCTTCAAAGAGGGGTGGTGCTGTTTACGGAATTTTACTCGGCGGGGAATGAGCATTTGGCTCAGGCCTCCGTTCCGGTGGTTGTTGGCTTCTCGACAGTCGTCGTCTCTGCCGCTGCTGCGGCAACCGTCTGGTCGATCATGCCGGGATTCTCGTAATTAAGTTCAGCCTCAGTCCGCTGCGTTGCATCAGCCTGGGTTTCGCCAGCTTGAGCCGGTTCGCCCTGGCTTCTGTCCTGGCGTCCACCGCCTTGACGACCGCGCCCGCCACCGTCTTGACGGCCGCCGCGCTGGCCGCGCCTGCCGGGTCCACCCCGACGGTCGCCGCGCCTGGCACCGCGCCCAGCCTGTTCGGCCTGCATCTGCTCAAACTCAGTTTCCGTGATGTCGCCCTTGTAGATCCACACTTTCACGCCGATCCGGCCGAAAGTGGTTCGGGCTTCAAAGAAACCGAAATCAATGTTCGCACGCAGAGTCTGCAAGGGCACGCGGCCCTCACGGTAGAACTCTGACCGCGACATTTCCGCGCCGCCAAGACGGCCCGAAACCTGCACGCGAATACCCTGGGCACCCGCGCGCTGAGCGGACTGAATGGCTTTACGCATGGCACGGCGGAAGGAAACGCGGGCAGCCAACTGCTCTGCCACACCCTGCGCCACCAGTTGCGCGTCCATCTCCGGGTTCTTAACTTCCCGAATGTTCAGCTGCACCTGCTTTTCGGTGAGCTTCTCCAAGTCCTTGCGCAGACGGTCGGCCTCCGCACCCCGCCGCCCAATCACAATGCCCGGGCGGGCAGTGTACAGGTCGACACGAACCCGGTCGCGGGTACGCTCAATCTCAATTTTGCTGATGCCAGCACGCTCCAGTTCTTCCTTCAGGAATTCCCGGATTTTCACGTCCTCAGCAACATAATCTTTGTATCGCTGGCCCTTCGTGGTGGAATCAGCGAACCAGCGCGAACGATGGTTTGTGGTGATCCCCAGGCGGAAACCAGTGGGGTTTACCTTCTGGCCCATCTAGCGATCCCCTCCTTCATCTTTCGTTCCAACTTTGATCGTGATGTGACTAGTCCGCTTCATGATGGCACCCGCCCGGCCTTGCGCCCGGGGCTGGAACCTTTTCATGGTGGGACCCTCATCCACGTAAGCCTCAGTGACCCACAGGTCGGCTTCCTGAACGTTTTCACCCAGATTGTCGGCCAGCACTTCCGCGTTAGCGACAGCGCTTTGCAGCAGCTTCCGCACGTTGCGTGCCACCCGCTGCGGGGCGAACTGCAACATGTCCAGGGCTGCCGGAACCGGCTTGTTACGGATTTCGTTCACAATACGCCGGGCCTTCTGGGGCGTGACGCGAACGTAGCGCGCCTGCGCCTTGGCTTCCATCTCTTCGTTCCTCACTATCTTCCGGGAGCCTAGCGGCGCCGGCCCTTACGGTCGTCTTTCACATGGCCGCGGAAAGTGCGCGTCGGAGCGAACTCCCCTAGCTTGTGCCCAACCATCGACTCGGTGATGAACACGGGCACGTGGCGACGGCCATCATGCACCGCGAAGGTGAGCCCAAGGAAGTCAGGAGTGATCATCGACCGGCGCGACCAGGTCTTGATGACCTGCTTACTGCCGGATTCGATCTGCTTGTCAATCTTCTTCTGCAGGCTGGGGTCAACGTAGGGCCCCTTTTTCAAACTGCGTGGCATCTACTTCCCCTATCAGCGCTTCTTGCCACCACGGCGGCGGCGACGGACAATCAGCTTGTCACTCGGCTTATTCGGACGGCGGGTGCGACCCTCCGGCTTACCCCACGGGCTAACCGGGTGGCGGCCACCAGAGGTGCGGCCCTCACCACCACCATGTGGGTGGTCGACCGGGTTCATCGCCACACCGCGGACGGTAGGGCGGCGGCCCTTCCAGCGGGCGCGGCCGGCTTTACCCAATTCAACGTTGGCCTGCTCAGCGTT
>CAYFVT010000106.1:0-1688 GCA_964346705.1 uncultured Actinomyces sp.
CTAACGGGCTTCCGGATGGCCCGGCCGTCGTGGAGATCAGCCCGGGTGATGTTGCGTTTGAGTCGTCTGGATGCGGACCTTGGACAAAGGCTGACTAGGGAAGGGTCCCCGCTTGGTTGGCGTGGACTTCAGCCCGAGCTGCCTGGGCGGCCTCGACCTCCGCGGTGCTCCCTTGCGCCTCCCGCAACCGCTTGCGCGCAGTCTCAATGCTGCGCGCCTTATTTTTGAGGAAGGTTTCGCTCTGGCGTGCCGCCTGGTTGATAGCCGTGGCCGTCTGGCGCGCTTTCTGCCCCTTGTCAGGGTCGCACTGAATCAAACTGGCAAACTCGTCCCCTTCTATCAGCAGGTAGAGCTCCCGTTTATCAGCGACCTCTTTCTTGGTGACCCCGGCACCAAGCAGGGCGCCGATTGGCCCGAAGAGCAGGCCGCCTGCAGCCATTCGGGTTAGCGTGGGGCGCCTGGACACGACCAGTTCGCCAGCGGTGTCAACGGCCGCTTGGACCCTTGGGTTCATGGGGAAGACCCCCGAAGGAACCTTGATCTGTGTCGCTGAAACTTTCACTTTTCCGGTCTTCCCTGCGAAAGAGGCAATGGTTGAATCGCCCAGCGCGGTAGCCCTGTCCAGGGCTCGCTGGGCCTTTCGGACATCGCGAGCGTGCGCGCTTTCAGCTTTGCGAAGCGCCTGGTCCGCAGTCCTGATCGCCGCCTGATGTGCATCCACGGCTCGCCTGTGAGCTTGCAGGGCGTGGCGCTCGCGACGTTCTTCGGGCGTAAGAGCTGCAACCCCGCGCGCATAAGCGTATGCCCCAATGATCGCCGCCACTAGCAGTAGTAGCAGGATTCCACCGAAGACTTTCACTCATCCCTCCACACGCTGCGTTGCTTGCGACTGGTGCACCGCCTGCCCTAGTGGGGCACCCCTGTGCCCCAGCCTAATTGGCTGTCTCACCGTCAGGGAGGCAGGCCCGGAGATTTTAGTTTACGGGACAACGGTGCCCACCCCGATGCCTTCGGGGGCTTCACCGGTTTGACCCTCAGGGATTAGAGGCGCAAAAAAGCCAGCGGCCTGCACGACGCGTGCCGCCCACTTGGGCGCGAATCAGCGCTGCCACAGCCCGGACCTTAACCACCTCGTCCACGAGAGAATCGTGGAACGGGGCCAGACCACCCTCAAGTGTGCGTCCCGAAACATCCCGGAGTGCGGTGCGATGCCGGCCTGCCCCTTGAATCAGTTCAGCGCTTCTTGCGCCAATGGCGTAGCTTCTTCTTGGGGGTCTGCCCAGCCAAGAAGGAGAACCAAGCATGTTACCTTTGCTTGCCGCGCAGGCAAGCGCGTTCTTGAGCCTTGACGGATACCACTGGTCAACCGTCGGCGTTGCCGTGCTGTTCCTGGTGGACAACATAATCAGAGTCGGCGCCTTATTTATAGTGCCCCCGAATAGGAAGCCGACCTCCGCCCTCGCATGGCTGATGTTGATCTTCCTTTTCCCCATTGCGGGGAGCGTCCTTTTCGCGATTCTTGGCAACAACGACCTACCGAAGGCGAGGAAGGCGAAGCAGGTGGCGGTGTCGGATCAGGTGAGCCGGATCGCGGCCCAGGAAAACCTGCGGGACGACGTCGTCAAGGCTGACCTCCGGGCACCGGTCGCCGCCGCTGTCGCTTTGGGGGAAAGCCTGGGGGCGCAGCC
>CAYFVT010000106.1:1788-3216 GCA_964346705.1 uncultured Actinomyces sp.
AACCACCGGAAGCTGCTGGTCATTGACGGCACCGTTGGGTTCATGGGTTCGCAGAATCTGGTGGACACGTCCTACAACAAGAAGGCGAACCTAAAGCGCAACCTGCAGTGGCGTGACGTGATGGTGCGGCTGACTGGTCCAGTGGTCCTGGGCCTGGAGGCCGTGTTCCAAGGCGACTGGTTCATGGAGACCGGGGAGAGGCTCCCCCAGCTTTTGGACGATGAAATGCCCGTCCCCGAACGCACGGGAGACCTTTACTGCCAGATTGTCCCCAGCGGCCCCGCCTATGGGGATGAGAACAACCTGCAGGTCTTCATTTCCTTGATGTACGGCGCCAGTGAACGGATCAGCATTACCAGCCCCTACTTCGTTCCTGATGAGGCCGTAATGAACGCGCTGCGTGCAGCGACCGCGCGCGGTGTGGAGGTCGAACTATTCGTCTCCGAGACCGGCGATCAGGGCATGGTGTACCACGCCCAACGCTCCTACTACGATGCGCTGCTTCGGGCTGGGGTCCGCATCTACATGTACAAGCCGCCCTACATTCTGCATTCCAAACACTTCACGATCGATGACGACGTGGTGGTGATCGGCTCCTCCAACATGGATGAGCGCTCCTTCAACCTAAACATGGAGGTTTCCATGGTTGTCCACGGGGAGTCCTTCGTGGAGCAGATGGATGAGGTCACCGAACACTACCGCGCCAACTCCCGCGAACTAACAATGGAAGAGTGGTCCCAGCAGCCGTGGCGCTCCCGCCTGCTGGATAACCTGGCCCGCCTCACGTCCGCGCTTCAGTAGGTTCAGGCTCTGCCCTCAAGAGGACTTAGGTTTCCGCTCCCAAGCCTCCCAGGAACTCCGCCTGTTCGCGGACGACCAGTCCAAATTTGGGGCAACCAGCCGCGACAAGCGCCTCAGAAAGAGGTTTGAACGTGAGGCTCTCATTGGTTAGCTGCCGCCTCACCCAGTATGTCTGTTGCCTCAATCAGCCGGATTGTTCGTCAAGAGGATGTCCGCACTCGCCGCGACCGCGGCGTTGTGGACGTGACTGTCGTGCGGGTCCCCGGCCGGTGTCTCCCCGCCTTCCCAGAACATTTGAATCGACGAAAACCCGGTGCATTGTTTCAAGATAGCGGGGCTCAGGTCACAGGACCACGTCGACGAGGCTACCCGTGGATACCTTGCTCCAGCTCTCGGAGTTGTGTTAGAGCAGCCCTCTGCCGCTTGTCTCGCTGGGCTTTGAGCACCTGCACGTCCTTAAGCGCAAAACGGGTATGACTACCAACGCGATGGCTAGGTATCTCCCCGGCTCTCGCAAGCTTCATCAATGCTGGTCTGGAGACCCCGAGCAGCTCGGAAGCGGAACTTGTGGTGAGCTCATCTGGGAAGGAGCTGAGCTTCAGGTCCCCTCTTGTCAGCCCGGCAACC
>CAYFVT010000107.1:0-3151 GCA_964346705.1 uncultured Actinomyces sp.
CCAACTTCTGTGTTGTTGATGTGCGCGCCGGCCTCATTCAAAATGGCTACCGCATCCGCCCAGTGGCTTCCCGGATTCTCCTGATCTTCCGGCGGGTCCTGCAGGAAAAGCGACACGTCGTGCAACCCACCTTCAGCCACTTCGCACGCTTCCGTCGTTGACTGACGCCCCGACTGGGCGTCCCCGCCCGGCGTGCAGCCAGCCACGCCCAGCCCAGCTGTCAGTGCCAGTGCGGCTAACATGCCCAAATTCCTGCCCTGTCCCATGCTCTCCCTTTCCCCACGGGAACCCTACCTGAGCGCCAGCCCGTAAGCTGGCGAGTGTGGACAAAGAATTAGACGCCCTGGCTGAATTGTTCCAGGATGGCCCAGCCGTACTGCTGACGGGTGCGGGGATCAGCACAGATTCGGGGATCCCCGACTACCGGGGGGCCGGGACGCCCCCGCGAACCCCGATGAGTGTGAAGCAGTTCCTGAACGACCACGCCTACCGCCAACGGTTTTGGGCGGGCGCACGCGTCGGGACAGAACGGGTCAGCCACATTCTTCCCAACGACGGCCACAAGGCCGCCGCCGCACTGGAGAAAGCCGGACTTCTGGCTGGGGTCATCACCCAGAACACCGATGGCTTGCACCAGCAGGCGGGCACCCAGAACCTGGCGGAACTGCACGGGACTGGGGCCACCATCCGTTGCGTGGAAAACGGTCACCGCTGGTCCAGGCAAGAGGTTCTGGAATGGTTTGATGCAGCCAACGAGGGTTTCCTAGAACGCAACCGGGACGCCGAAATCACGCCGGACGGAGATGCCGCAGTCACAGAGGTTGCAAGCGTGAACGTGCCGGTCTGCCCCGCGTGCGGCGGGCGGCTGCGACCCGATGTGGTGTACTTCGGGGAGCATGTTCCTCTGAACACGTTTGCCCGTGCGGAGGAAATCCTGGCGGGCGGGAAATCCCTAATAATCGCCGGGTCCTCTTTAGCGGTAAACACCCCAATCCGGCTGGTGAACCGGGCGGAGCGGCAAGGGCTGCCCCTGGCTGTCATCAACCGGGGCCCAACCGCGATTGATTCCCGCCCCTCCGTACAAGTCCGCATTGAAGGCAGCACCACCGAATGGTTGACGCGTTTAGCTGACCGTCTGATCCCCTCCGAGGGGGTAGCCAGGTCCCTGGTTGGCAGCTAAACGGCACTTGGCCGTGTGCTGCTCGTATTTACTGAACACATCTTCCAACAGTTCCCGTTTGCTGTACCCCAGGACGTCGTAGCCCTGCGGAGCGTCGTTTAGGTGGACTTCGAGGCGGACAAACCGGTCATCCGCCCCCGGCGGGCGTGTCCCGTAGGTGGGTACCACTCCCTCCTCCTGGTGCACCTCGTACCGGAAGGCTGGGTACCCTTCCGGTTTGACCTCCAAACGCACAACCCCCGGGGCTTGACGGGTGCTTGTTGCCTGCATGCCGCCCGCCCCCAGCTCAGTTGCCACCCGCTGCAGGGTGGGGATCAGGATTTCGTCCCGGTACTGCGCGGCCCGGGCCACGTTAGGCGCAGCAAGGATGCGACGGATGCGGTCCTGGAAGGGTTGGAGCATTTCGTCCTCGCCCTCCTCAATTAATAACGCACGGTGCAGGCTGATCATGACCAGGACCAGAACGAAAGCAAACGGCAGGCCCATGATGACGGTCGCATCTTGCAGGGCGCCAATCCCGCCCACAAGCAGCATCGCAATGGTCAACGCCCCCGTTGTCACCGCCCAAAAAACACGCAGGGAAGCACGCCCATCATGGCGGGCCGACGGCAACCGTGAGGACAGGTTCGCCATCACCAACGCCGCCGAATCCGCGCTGGTCACGTAGAACAACAACGCAGTCAGTGTTGCCCACGCGGCCACGATAGTGAAGCCCGGGTAGCGGGAAAGAAGCTCATAGAAGCCGCCCTCTGGACTAAGGACCGTGTCCAAACCGAATTGGCGGTCCCCACCTCGGATCACGTCCAAGGCAGCGTTGCCGTAAATGGAGATCCACATCAGCACGTACACGAACGGGATAGTGACCGTGCCCAGGACGAACTGGCGGATGGTGCGGCCCCGAGAAATGCGGGCTAAGAACAGGCCCACAAACGACGCCCACGCCACCCACCACGCCCAGAAAAATAGGGTCCAGTCGGCCATCCAGGTTCCCGTGTCCTCAAACGCGAAGGTCTGCATCATCATGGACGGGAACATGGCAATAAAGTCCCCAACATTCAGCACCAACGCTTCTAACAGGAACTGGGTTCGCCCCATCAGAAGCACCCATCCGGCTAGGCCAACCGCCAACACCACGTTCAGCAGGGACAGGAACTTGATGCCCCGGTCCACACCGGACACGGCTGACAGGGTGGCGACCGTGACCCCAACAACAACTATTGCGACTTGTGCGCCAGTGGTCACCGGCAGCCCGAACACGGTGGCCAGCCCGACGTTCACCATGACGACACCGATCCCCAGGGAAGTGGCCACACCGAAAACGGTTCCCAGCAGCGCCGCCACATCCACCGCGTCCCCCGCACGTCCATGCAAGCGTTTGCCGAAGATGGGGGCGAGGGCGGAACGCACCGCAAGCGGCAAGTTCTTCCGGTAAGCAAAATACGCTAGCGCCATGCCCATCAGGGCGTACATTGCCCACCCGGACAGCCCGTAGTGGAACAGCGTCCACACGGTTGCCTGCCGCGCTGCCTGCACCGTTTCCGGCGCGCCAGTGGGCGGGTGCAGGTACTGCGTTACAGGTTCCGCCACCGCGAAGAACATCAGGTCAGTGCCAATACCGGCCGCAAACAGCATGGACGCCCACTCCAAAGTGGTGAACTCTGGTTGCGCGTCCTGCGGTCCTAGTTTCACGTGCCCGAAGCGGGAAAGCGCCAAATAAATGACGAATACGACCACCACGGCCGCAAGCGCCACGTAGAACCAGCCGAACCAGCTTGCGGTCCAAGCGACCATGGAGCCCAAAACTTGTTGGGCTCCTTCCGGGGTCACCAGCGCCCACACGGTGACGCCAATGGCGCCCAGCGCGCCCCAAATGAAGACGGGCCAGTTGGTTTGGGACGCTTTGCGTGCGGAGTTCGGCATACTGCAGGATACCCGTAGGTCATTTCCCGGTGTCATTTTCCGGTGTCATTT
>CAYFVT010000108.1:0-3133 GCA_964346705.1 uncultured Actinomyces sp.
ACTATTCCCCCATACAGGGGTTCGCCACCCATTGCTGCCAGGGTAAGTACCGCGCCCAGGATGGGGCCCGCGCAGGCGCCCGCCAGGCCGTACACCGTGCCCAGCAGGAAAACCGCTACGGGGCTGGTCCCCCCATCCCCCGTGTTGCTAACGAACGTGGGTAGGGGAACTCCAAGCAGTTGGATCAGTCCGAAGATTATGACCACGACCGCAGCCACGGTCATGAGCGTGCCGCGGTGGGCTATCACCAGACTGCCCAGTACCCCAGCCAGAACCCCCAAGGGCACCAGAGTGGCGGCTAAACCGAGGTAGAAGATGCCGGTGCGCCCAAGCAGTTTGCCGGGGCTGGTGAAGGCGTAAGAGAAGAAGGCGGGCAACAGCATCACCGAGCACGGGCTCAGTAACGTTAGGATGCCGCCAATGAAGGCTCCCGCTAAACCGATGTCACCCATCGGTTATTCGGCCGCGTCGATGTTCTGCTGGATGAATTCGTGGAACACCTCGGCTGGCTGTGCGCCCGCAACCGATACGTCACGCACCACGAAGAAGGGTACGGAGCTGACGCCCATACCTTGAGCCATCTGGGTGGATTCCTCCACCTGTTCCCTTAGCTCGGGTGAGTCCAAATCTTTTTCGAACTTTGCCATGTCCGGCATGTCGATAGCCTGAGCAATTTCGATGAGGGTTTCACGCGGCAGGTCCTGGTGTCCGTTGCCGTCGTCGCGGGCGTACACCTCTTCCATGTACTCAAAGAACAGGCCCTGTTCGGCCGCGGCACGGGCGGCTACCGCCGCGTCGGTTGACTGGTCACCAAAGTAGGAGACGTCAACGAACTCAATGCGCAACTGCCCGGTGTCAACATACTTTTCGATTAGTTCCGGCAGTGTCTGCTGCGCGAACAAGGCACAGTAGGGGCAGCGGAAGTCCAGCCACTCGGTCATCACAACCGGAGCGTCCACGTCACCAATCGCCATGGGGTCATCGGGGTCGCGGCGCACGAACGGGCCTTCTTCACCCAACTCTTCGGGAAGGTCGACCGCGCCCTCGCCGCCCTCCTCCCCCTCAACAGCGGCCGCATCCGCGGATGTTTCGCCGTCTTTCACGGCGCTGGCAGTCGTGTCCCCCGGTTTGGCTAGCATTTGGGCAGCAACCACAACCGCCAGGAAAAATACCAGCGCCCCCAAAATGATGTTCAGTGTTTTTGAGCGTTTGAGCGAGTTCTCCAACGCTTGGGTGCTGGTCGTCATGTACTTCTTTCCTCAACGTTTTGACTGCAGGTAGCCTAGTCCGGCTTCTATTCTGGCCGTAATGATACCTGGAACGGTATGTTCACCTGGCGTTAGTTCCCCCACCCCGATCAGGCAATGTGTCACCATGTCAGGATGTCTGAACAGCTTTTTCCGTCCAGCACTGTCGCGTACCGGCGCCATGAGGTACTGCAAGGCCTCAAGTTATCCGCCCCCGCCGGCATGGGAATGTTCCCCCTGGGGGTCGCGTTCGGCCTGTTAGTTGTCCAGTCGGGCCTCCCCTGGTGGATGGCACCCGCCCTCTCTATTTTCGTGTACGCGGGCTCGCTGGAACTGCTGCTCATTGCGTTGATTGTGGCCGGAACGCCACTGGCGACCATCGCCTTGGCTAGTCTGCTGGTGAACTTCCGGCACATCTTCTACGCCTTCAACTTTCCCCTTAAAGTGTTGAAGAATCCCGCGGCAAAAGCTTATGCGATTTACGCCCTGACAGATGAAACTTACGCTGTCACGTCCGCACACCCGCAGGGTTGGACCCCGTGGCGACTGTTGTCCCTGCAAATTTTCCTGCAGGTGTACTGGGTTGGCGGCGGCCTAGTCGGGGTCGCGGTGGGGGCATTCATCCCCCAGCAGTTAGTGGGCCTGGAGTTCGCTTTGTGTGCGCTGTTCATCACACTCACTTTGGATGCGTGGCGCACGCGGCGGCAGACCCCGTCCGCACTGCTCGCTGGGATCAGCTACACGACCGCCCTGCTGCTAACTCCGGACACTGCCCTGTTTACGGGGCTGATTCTGTTTGTTCTGACGCTGGTGGTTCGCTACCTGTTTCACCCGAAAATGCGGCAAAGACTTACCAACAGGGGCCAGGAGGACGCGTGACTTCCAACTTGGGATATTTCGCTGCCGTACTTGCGATCGGCTTCGTCATTACTGTTTCCCTCCGCGCCGTCCCGTTCCTGGTCCTGGAACCCCTGCGGAAGTCCGCTTTTGTGCGCGCCATGTCTGCTTGGTTGCCGGTGGGTATTTTGGGGATTTTGGCGCTGGCGACCTTCTTCAGTTCTGCGGGAATCATGGAGGGCACCGGCTGGGTTCAGCTGGCCGCCGCCATCGCCGCAGCCGCCGTCACGGTAGTCGTGCACTTCCTAGCAAGACGCACCACTTTGCTCAGCGTTGGGCTGGGCACCCTCACATTCGTGCTTGCTGTGAACCTGCTCTAAAACGAAGTATCCCCACCAGGGCAGCCGTCTTCAACGCATCCCCCACCAGGAACGGCACGACCCCCACCGCAAGCGCGCTAGCCCAGGACATGCCGGTGAGCGCGACCAACCAGGAGGTCCCAAAGACGTAGACAAGCGCAGTGGCACCCACAGCCACGGTCACGTCTTTGCTGAGACTGCGCTTAGTCGCCCCGTTCAGGTAAGACACGACGAGGGCGGCCCCAGCCACGTAGCCCAGGACGTACCCGAAGGACGCAAAGGTGACCCCCGCCTGCCAGCCAGCGAAAAGCGGAACACCCAGAACCCCCAGCACCAGGTAGGCCACCACCGCGGCCAAACCCCCACGCCTGGGGAACAGTGCCGCAATGCCCAGGGCCGCCATGCTGCCCAGAGTTAGGGGAACCGGGGTGAAGGGAATCGGCACGGCAACCTGCGACAGCAAGGCTAGCGCCGCCACCAGCAGGGCCACGCGTGCCGCAACCAGGGTTGTGGCCGCTGCTGCCCGGGTGGGACCAGCGGCAAGAAGTTGTTGATTGGTCATTGGGGCCCCTCGTCCTCGAACCGAAACCGGTGCCTGATTGAGAACTGCGCGCACCGTGCTGTGGTGACAGTACCAGATCTGCTTCAACTTTTGAATCATTTGCGTTGGCTTCTACGCGTGCGATGGTC
>CAYFVT010000109.1:0-3030 GCA_964346705.1 uncultured Actinomyces sp.
TTGCGGGAGGCGCCGCGCTAGGCGGGCAGCTCCTCTTCTTCCTCTAGGAAGCCGCGGACTTTCGCCGGGTCAACGGGAATGCCGGGGCCCATCGTCGTGGAGACGTTGGCCTTCCGGATGTAACGCCCCTTCGCGGAGGCGGGCCGCAAACGCAGGATTTCCTCCAGCACCGCAGCATAGTTTTCCGTCAACTGGCGAGCCGTGAAGTCCGTGTTCCCCAAGATGAAGTGCACGTTGGCGTGCTTGTCGACGCGGAACTCGATCCGGCCGCCCTTAATGTCCGTCACTGCTTTCGCAACGTCCATGGTTACGGTCCCGGTTTTCGGGTTCGGCATCAGGCCACGCGGGCCCAGGATGCGTCCCAGGCGTCCGACTTTGCCCATCATGTCCGGGGTTGCCACCGCAACATCAAAGTCGGTGTAGCCCTTAGACACTTTTTCGATTAGTTCGTCGCCGCCAACCTCGTCAGCCCCTGCCGCTTCTGCCTGCTGGGCTTTCTCCCCCACGGCGAACACTAAGACCTTCGCGGTCTTACCGGTGCCGTTGGGCAGGCTGACAGTGCCACGCACCATCTGGTCGGCCTGGCGGGGGTCAACCCCCAAACGCAGCGCACCTTCAACGGTGGCGGGGAATGAGGTGGTGGATGTTTCCAGTGCCAGCTTCATCGCCTCAGTAGGCGAGTATTCCATTCCCGGCACAATCTTTTCTGCTGCTGCGCGGTACTTCTTTGAGCGCTTCGTCATTCTGCTTCTCCTTCGCAGTAGTGGTTCTGCGGGCAGCGCGGCCCAACCACAGTTTTAAGTCTCTATTTAACGGTGATGCCCATGGAGCGGGCGGTGCCAGCAATGATCTTCGCGGCAGCATCAATGTCGTTGGCGTTCAGGTCTTCCTGTTTCAGCTCCGCAATTTCGCGGACCTGGTCGGCCGTGATGGTCGCAACCTTGTCCGTGTGCGGGGTGGAGGAACCTTTGTCCACGCCAGCAGCCTTCTTGATCAGCTGAGAAGCGGGAGGCGTCTTCGTCACGAACGTGAACGAACGGTCCTCATACACCGTGATCTCAACGGGAACAATGTTGCCCCGCTGTGATTCGGTGGCCGCGTTGTAGGCCTTGCAGAACTCCATGATGTTCACGCCATGCTGGCCAAGTGCCGGGCCGACGGGCGGCGCGGGGTTGGCTTGACCGGCAGGAATCTGGAGCTTAATCAGCCCGCTTACCTTCTTTTTCGGTGCCATTTGTTATGGGTCCTTCTTCGTTTGTTTCGGGGAGTTCACCACGGCGGTGAGTCCCAGTGGCCCGCAAGGGGCCCGCGCGCGTAGGCAGAATGCACGCAAGCTGCAATCTTAGCCCCTTCCGGGCAGCCAAGTTTGCAGCCGTGTGGCACCTCACTGCGGCCCTTCAGCAGAGTCGTGCTGCCTATTTAGGGGACGAGGGCGAGGTGCCACCACCGCGTTGTTACCGCGGTTACTTCTCCAGTTTCTGCACCTGGTCGAAGCCCAACTCCATTGGTGTTTCACGCTCGAAGATGGTGACTAGGACTTTCAGTTTCTGGGTTTCCGGCATGATCTCCGAAATGGTTGCGTTCATGGACTCGAACGGCCCGTCGGTGACGGTCACAATCTCATCAACCTCGTAGTCCACGACGGGCGCGGGTTTGGCCAGTTCGGCCTTCTTCGCTTCCTCACCAATCAGCAGGCCGGGGGCAAGCATGTCTACGACCTCGTCCAATAACAGTGGCATCGGGTTGTACTGGTCGCCAACGAAACCGGTGACGGCGGGCGTCTCTTTGACGACGCGCCACAAGTCTTCGTCCATCTCATCGTCGAACCCGGTGCCCTGCATTTGGACCAGAACATAGCCCGGCATGCGCACGCGCATCACCTTCTTGCGGACGGTGTTGCGGATTTCCGTGACCTCCTCCATGGGAACCTCAACGCGGGGAATTCTGCGCCCCAAGTTGTCGTTCTCCACCCGCTGCAGCAGGTTGTCCCGCACTTTACGTTCATGGCCGGAGTAAGTGTGGATTACGTACCATTCGCCACCCTGGTCCTCAAATTCGGCGCGGAGGGCCTCTAGCGGGTCAACCTCCGCGTCGGGTTGGTCGGACTCGTCCTCTTCGTCATCCTCATCATCACCGGGGATGGGGGCAATGCCTTCCAGTTCCGCGTCGATCTGGGTTACCGCATCCACATCATCGTCAAAGTCAGTACCTTCAAAGACGACGCCTTCTTCTTTAGCCACGGTGGCCTCCTTCAGTTTCACTATTCAAAAAACCCGCCTAACAGTTACCTGCTGGCGGGTTCTTTATCTTCCGGTCGGACGAGTCTAACCGAATACTATTTTAGACAGTTCACTGAACGCTAAGTCAAGCACACCCGTGTAAGCCATCAAGATCGCAATGAAAATGATGACGATAACGAAGTACATCCACAGTTCTTCAGAGGTCGGGTAGGTGACCTTCTTCATTTCCGCGACCACTTCACGGATGAAGATGACCATGCGCTGGAAAATGTTGGGCTTGGGATCCTCAGTATGATCATCCCGACGCCTAGTTGCCTCAGACTTAGTGCGGTCCGTACCTTTAGCTTTCCCGGTGCCACCCAGGGCAGGCAAACCGGCCTGATCTTCTGGCAGGCTGTGTGATTGGCTCAACCGGATCCCCCATCATGAAAAGAAATCAGCCGCGTCCGGCCACTTCAGCAGGGCAGGCGGGGCTCGAACCCACAACCGCCGGTTTTGGAGACCGGTGCGCTACCAATTGCGCCACTGCCCTTCAGCAATCGACCCGAGCCGCAACTGCGGGCCTGGTCGATCCTTGATATTGCCACATAAACACTGCCGCCTCAACTACTTGTGGAAAGTAATTCAAGACGCAAGCACCATGTCGCTGTCTCACTGATTCTAAAGCGGGTGGGCAACCGTGTCCAACACTCGCCTTAACCGCGGCGCTTGTGGGACGCTTATGGGTATGACAATTCAGCCCAAGCACCGTGTTTCTAAGCGTTTAGCCGCCATCAGTCCGTCAGCCACT
>CAYFVT010000110.1:0-3013 GCA_964346705.1 uncultured Actinomyces sp.
CGCCCGCTTTAGTAGCTTTCGTGCGGCCGACGCAGGCCCCAAGTCTTTTCAGGCAGCAGAAAGCCCCCACTCGCCTTCAGGGAAAGCGGGCGGGGGCGGGCGCGTTTAGGCGCTCTCTGCTAGGGGAAGGCTGGGGTTAGCTGTCCTTCTTGAAGCACATGTACCAGTCCAGGCAGTACATGTCTTCCTCATCGCTTTCCATGCGCTCTTTCGCGGTGCCGCAGGAACCGGCGGTGGGGACAATCACGTCGTCGCCCGGACGCCAGTCAGCGGGGGTCGCAACACTGTCCGCGTCAGCCTTCTGCAGGGCCTGCAGGATCCGCTTGATCTCATCAAAGTTGCGGCCAATTTCCAGCGGGTAGTACAGGATGGTGCGGACAATGCCCTTCGGGTCAATGAAGAACACGGCGCGCACAGCCTGAGTGTCGGACTGGCCGGGCTGGACCATGCCGTACTTACTGGCCACGTTCATCTTGATGTCTTCAATCAAGGGGAACTTGATTTCAACGTCCTTCATCCCGTCCCATTCCAGATTCTGGATGTTCCGCAGCCACGCGATGTGAGCGTAGAGGGAGTCAATGGACAAGCCCACCAGTTCGGTGTTCAGTTCCGCAAACTCTTCAGCCATGTGACCGAACTTCATGAACTCGGTCGTGCACACGGGGGTGAAGTCGGCGGGGTGAGAGAACAGTACAACCCATTTGCCCTCAAAATCCTGGGGGAAGTTGATGATGCCCTGGGTGGTGACGGCCTCGAACGCCGGTGCTGGCTCACCGATCAGTGGCAGCGAAGTCACGGTTTCTACTACTTCAGTGGTGACGGTGTCGCTCATAAAAAATGCTCCTAAAATTCGGTTGGCGGTTGTCAGTTCCCTAAGGGGAAGCCTGGTGCAGGAAGCGACGCGTTCCGCGGCCATGTCTGAACCAATGTTGTCCAGCAACCCCTTGGGGTCGCCCCCCAGTTTACCGGCGCCCGGGGATACATGCTAGGGCAGGCATGTATTGAGCGGGGCAGGTCAGGACGCATTCTGTAGCCCCAGAGCATGCTGCAACGTTGGCAAGGGTATTAAGTCCCAAGCTTTGTGAGGTTCGTAAGCGTTCTAGCTATACGTTTCTGTAGACTGTTCACAAACAGGCACACCCGCCTGCAACGAGGGTGCCGAACTTGAGGCGCCCCAGTCCGGCGAAAGGCGCCCGCAATGGCTACAGACAGACAGTACGATCCGATTCCGGAGGCTGGGGGAACCCCCACCCAGCTTGACCACACGCCCACGCCCCCACCAAGCGGACCGTCCGAGTTCGCAGTGTGGGTAGCCGAGTTTGCGGGAACGTTCCTGCTGGTGCTGGGCGGGGTTGGCTCCGCCCTTCTTGCTGCCAGCTTCGGTCTAGCCGCCAACGGAACACCACTCGGCATCGGGTTTCTGGGGGTTTCCCTAGCCTTCGGTCTTAGCGTGATGGCGGGCGCCTACGCTTTCGGGCCCATCTCCGGCGGGCACTTCAACCCGGCCGTCACCCTGGGTCTTGCTGCCGCGGGCCGGTTTCCCTGGCGGGAAACCGCGTCCTACATCATCGCCCAAATTCTGGGCGGCCTACTTGCGACCAGCATCATCACAGTTATTGGCGCCTCCCTTCCCGGGTGGCTGACAGCTGCGCGGGAGTCCGGTTTTGCATCCAACGGTTACGGGGAACTATCTCCGGGCGGTTTCGGCCTGCTGGGGGCGATAGGGGTAGAGGTCGTTTTCACCGCCGTCTTTGTGACCGTGATTCTGGGGGTCACGCACTCCACGCGCGGCACGCCCGCCATGGCTGGACTGGTGATCGGCCTGACCCTGACCCTGATCCACCTGGTCACCATTCCCGTTGATAACACGTCCGTTAACCCCGCCCGTTCCATTGCCGCGGCGGTTTATGGCGGGTCCGGCCCATTGATGCAACTATGGGTGTTCATAGTGTTCCCCATAGTGGGCGCCCTGCTGGCAGGCTTCACCTACCGCTTCCTGTATGACGGGACCCAAGAAACCCGCGGGAAGTGACCGCCCTCGCACAGCAAGGAAACTAATGGCACGCAAAATAATTTTAGACTGCGACCCGGGCCACGATGATGTGCTGGCCCTCTACCTGGCGGCCGGCTCCCCAAAAGTGGACTTGCTGGCTGTGACCACGGTTGCCGGGAACCAGACAATTGAGAAAGTGACGCGCAACGCGCTGTCAGCCATGGCGGTTGCGAACATCAGCGTCCCCGTGGCGCAAGGGGCGGCCGGGCCCATGGTGCAACCGCAGGTGATTGCACCCGACATCCATGGCGACACCGGACTGGACGGGCCCAACCTGCCTACCCCCAAGCAGCAGTTGGACCCGCGGCCCGCGATCGACCTCATTATTGATGAAATAATGGCTCACCCGCCGGGAACGATCACTCTGATCCCAACCGGGCCGCTAACCAACATTGCTCTTGCCGTCCGTAAAGAACCGGCCATAGTGCATCGCGTCCACGAAGTGATCCTGATGGGCGGGTCGTACACGCGCGGCAACACGACCCCGACAGCGGAGTTCAACATTTACGCCGACCCGGAAGCGGCCGCCGTCGTATTCGACCAGCCCTGGAAAGTGACAATGGTGGGGCTGGACCTAACCCACCAGGCGCTTGCCACCCGGGACGTGCAGGACCGGATAGATGACATCGACTCGCCGACCGCCACTTTCGTGTCAGAGTTCTTGGACTTCTTCCGTGACGCTTACCTGGAACGCCAAGGTTTCACGGACCCGCCCGTGCATGACCTGTGCTGCGTGGCGAAGGTTGTGGACCCCGACGTTTTTGAAACAGTCCCAGCGTTCGTCACTGTGGAACTAACAGGGACTTGGACCCGGGGTCAGACCGTCACAGACTTCACTGACCTGCTGCACCGGGACCACAACACCCAGGTGGCAACCACATTGGACACGCAGGCACTGTGGGACATGACAGTGGAAGCCTTGCAGGCGTTGGCGGGACCGGAACGGGTGGAAGGGCAGAT
>CAYFVT010000111.1:0-2986 GCA_964346705.1 uncultured Actinomyces sp.
CCGAGGGCGGGTCGTCGTACCTTCTTATATCCGTGTAACCATCGACTGGGTGCTCCATTTGGAACTCTTGGACAATAGCCGCCTTTTCCCCGTCCACAATGAACGTTGTCCACCACAGTTGCCACACCACGTACAACAGCAGGAACAGGCCCGCCGTAATAAGTAGTTCCCCAATGAACCCGAAGAAGGCCCGAATTTTTGACCTCTTCCGCTTCGGTGGTTCCGGCGTCTGGCTTACCTGGCTGCGGGACGGGTAGGGGGAAAGGACGGGGGCGGTCATGAGGCCTCCTGCGTTACGGGAAAAGCGTACTTCGCGGCCGCGGGTGAGGAGGCGCCAGGCACCGTCATTTCCGCATGCACCGTCACATCCCACCCCATTTGGTAGCGCGAAGCTGCCTCGCGATACAAGGCAACACTACTGTCGCTGTCTAATTCAGCCTGCATGGCTTCAACGTTACCAACCGCAGCAATCAAGTAGGGCGGGGAGTAAGACCGGGTACCCACAAGGATCACACTTCCCACGCACCGCACGGGGGTACTGGAAGTTAAACGCACGTCCTGCACGGCGATCCCTTCGGCCCCCGCCCGCCACAAAGCGTTCAGGACGGCGTCCACATCCTGCTGGTGGACTATGACCTCATTCGGGTTCAACTGTGGGTCCAACGAGAAGTCCGCTGGCGCATCATCCAAGCTGACCACCAGGCCGGGACCAGTTAGCGGCTGCGTGATGGGGGCTTCGACCTCACGAATTTTCGGGTCGTCCTTTTCCACAGCGTTGTCGATGGCTACCTGCAGGCCATCCACCGCCTCCTCCAACCCGGTGACAAGATCCTCCTGCTTTTGCGCGAATTCGATCAAACTCAGATCCGTCCGCTGGTTCTGCCCGCGGACCGTGGCAGCTGAAACACCAAAAATGAGGCCCGCCACCAGTAGAGCTATGCCAGCCGTCAACACGGACACGCGGGGACGCCGGGAGGGTCGTTCCTGCCGGCCCTGATCTGAAAACCCAGGTGGTAACTGTGACTGCTTTTTCACTTCACCCCCAGGCGCACGGCAACTTGGTCGGATCAAGTAGCGTTGACTAGTCTAAGGGAAAGTTCCTAGACCAATCTAGGACCGGTACGACCAGGGGGAGAATTGACCCGGGACAGAAGACACGAAGACAGGCGGGGACCTGAATATCGGGCCCATCACGAGGACGACTTGGATGTGCCAGACACCTGGACCAAGGGCATCCCGCTGAGCCCATCATGGTGGGCGCCCACGTTCATCACGCTGCTGATCCTGGGACTGCTGTGGGTGGTTGTCTACTATTTCAGTGGCACCGCTTACCCGATCCCCGGCATTGGGCACGTGAACCTAGCGATTGGTATTGGCCTGATGCTGGCAGGGTTCATCATGACACTCCGCTGGAAATAACGGGCAAACCACTTAAACAGTTATCCCCACCTGCATCCACAGGTGGGGATAACTACATGCGTGTAATTCGGGGTGCAGCTCAGCCGGTCAGCAGGCTGTGAGCCATTAGGGCGTACAGTCCCCAGGTTCCCAAAGCGAAAACTGCGACCAGGCCCACCGTTGTTGCCACGTCCAGTGTGACAACACTGCGGTAGGAACGCCCTCGAACATAATCGGCCAACCGAATGTAAACCAGGGTGACCAGCAGGCCAGCAATGAACCCGCCGATATGGGCTTGCCAGGAGATCCCGGGCGTCATGAAACCGTAAGCCAAGTTCACGCCCAACAACACCAGGATGCTGGTTGTTGACATGCCCGACTTGCGTTGCACCACGAAAACCGCACCGAAAATACCGTACAGTGCGCCCGATGCTCCCACGGTCAGTTGCCCAACCGTTTCTGGTTGCACCAGCACCCAGCCGATGATGGCCATGGAGCCGCCAAGAGCACTCAGGAAGTAGATCGCCAGATACCGCCACCAGCCGACCGCTTTCTCAACGGATGAGCCGATCAGGTACAGCATCAGCATGTTGAACAACAGGTGGAAGAACCCGCCGTGCAGGAAGGCTGTAGTCAGCAGCCGCCACGGCTGGAAGTAGCCGGCGCCGGGCGTGAACCCCAGGTACTGGATGACCATGGGACTGAACTGTTGGGCCACAAAAACCAGCACGTTGATGGCAACCAGTGTCGTGGTTACCGGAGCGCCGGAATCAGCGAAAGCACTGCGGGGCCTACCCCGGCGCCTCTGCTTCCGGTCCGCCTGCGCACAGTCAACGCAGATGGACCCCACCTCTGTGGCTATGGCGCAGTCCGCACACGCCGGCCGGTTGCACCGCTTACAGTAAGCGACAGCGGACCGGTCGGGGTGTTTGGGGCACTGCTCACGCCGCTCCATGTAAGCACGTTGGCCGTAGCGGGGGTTTTCAGTCATACCTCTCCCAGTGAGCGACTGCGGCGGACGTTAGTCCTCAATAACCTCAATGTTGTGGATAACCACGGGCTCCACCGGGCGGTCATTCGCACCCGTTGGGACCAGGGAGATCGCGTCAACAACACCCTTAGATTCGGTGTCCGTGACCTTGCCGAAAATCGTGTGCTTGCCGGTCAGCCAGTCGGTGGGGACAACCGTGATGAAGAACTGGGAACCGTTGGTGCCCTTACCGAAGCGGGTCCCGGCGTTCGCCATGGCCAGCAGGTAGGGCTGGTCGAAGATCAACTCTGGGCTGATCTCATCATTGAACTGGTAGCCGGGGCCGCCGGTGCCGGTGCCCAGGGGGTCGCCTCCCTGGATCATGAAGTTGGGGATAACGCGGTGGAAGATGGTGTCGTCGTACAGCGGCTTGGAGGTCTTCTGGCCCGTCTCTGGGTCAGTCCACTCCTTTTCACCGGTGGCTAGGCCAACAAAGTTTTTGACCGTGTTCGGCGCCTGTGCCGGGTACAGCTCAACACGAATGTCGCCCATGGAAGTGTGGATGATTGCCTGCATTTTCTCTTCTTTCATTGCGTGACAGTAGGCCACAGTCTACGT
>CAYFVT010000112.1:0-2951 GCA_964346705.1 uncultured Actinomyces sp.
GCCAAATGGCTCTGGACGGCACTGAGATTGAGGGTTGCGTGTCCTGCATGCTGTAGAAGCACACCGCGGTAAGCGAAGAGGGGTCCCGCCATTCAGGTGGGGCCCCTCTTTCTTTTCGAGCAAAACCCCAGTCCGAGTGCGTTGGAGCTTGTGCGTACGCTCAGGAGCCTGCCCCAGCGTGTACCGAGGAGCTCCAACCCACTCGTATTCGCCTGCGAACTCTGCCAGAAGTTCCGGATCGGGGACTTTTTCCCGATTCGCTGTATCGCGCAGCGAACCGGGAGATACTGAATGTGAGCCAGGTCATGAAAAGGGGTGTTTGTCGTGTCGCGAACTGCGGCGCTGAAGCTAGCGGCCATCATTTTGGCGCCCCTTTCCGTCCTACTGTGGGTTTCCGCGATTGTTGGTCGGACTGTCCCCCAAGGCGCCGCTGAGCGCGCAGTGGTTTCCCAAAAGGTAGAACTAGAGTTTTTGGACACGATCGTGGCCAGACCTGGAAGCGAGATTCAGGATGACACGGCGGGGCGGGATGAGGGGAAGCGGACGCCCTCCACAACCACGGACACCAAGGCCGTGACCCTGCACCATGTTGAAGGCACTTGGCAGTTCGCGTTTGAACGGCAGAACTGGCTCCAAGACGACCTGATCGCCACGGAAACGGTGCTTGGTGAAATTGAGGTGCCCGCGGGGCAGGACCCGACGAACATGACAGTGCGTTTCCAACCGTCCCTGTTCGAAATTGATGGCACCCCCAACGATGCTGTCCTGCCGAGCACGCCGAACCTGTTGTCCGCCTACTTCGAGGATCAGGTCCTCTACATTCTGATTGACCAGGATGATTTCTTCATGGACCCGGAATTGGAAACGCCTAACTCGATTGAGCCGGAGTACGTGCCGTTCCCAATGGAAATGTCCTCAAGCGGGCTGGCGGGCCGGGCGGAGCGGGTCAACGAAATCGAAATTGGTGGGGCTATGGTCACGACCGTCTCCACCTTCGACATGACCAAGTGAGGTGGGAACCATGTTTTGCAGCAACTGTGGAACTAAAGGCAAACCGGGGGCGCGATTCTGCGCTGACTGCGGGCAAAGCTTGGACGCTGCCGTTGCGGACAGCGGGCTTATGGAGCCGCGGCCGGAGCCCGCAGCGGTAGTGGTCGAAGCCCCAGCCGTAGTCCCCCCGAAAGGGCGAGGTGGCGACACGGGTTTGATAGTCCTGGTTGCGGGGCTCGGGGTTTTGACGCTGGCAGGTCTTGTCGTGAACATCATCCAATTGGTTCAGGGCACGCACTGGGTGTCCGCCCTGTTTTAGGAGCGCGCCATGAAAATCCTTGTGCGGGCCACCGCAGCAACCCTGGCTTGTGTTTTAGCGGCCGCCGCCTTTTCTGGGTGTTCCAAACCTGATGAGGTCGTCCCCACAGGTGGAGATGGCGTGACCCGCCTAGAAGTGCAGCCGGTTGTCACAATCCTGCCCCCAACGGGTGAAGTGAACGTGGCGGCCGGGCAGGTGGCGGCCGTCCTCACCAAGCAGTACGCCAACGCCCGCCTGCTCACCGACGGTTTCGCTGACACCGACTTTGCAGCCCCGCCGCGTGAGGAGGACGTACAAACCGCCCTGAGCCAGGCTTTGGAAGCGTGGGAGCAGTTCGACGAAGTGCGAGAACTTTCAACGGAAGTGCTAGAAGCGGTTGCTCCGGACGTGGAGGCCACCAGCGCTCCGGATGGTGCGTTCCAGGCGGGCGTGGCGGCGTTCCCGTCCTCGAACGGTGACGCTGCGAAGCAGTGGGCGGAAGAGTTCACGACAACGTTCGACGCGATTGAAGGACCTGGGAAAATCAGGCAGCTCGCGGAACAAATGGGGCAGGACGCGCAACAAGTTTATGAGCAACTGCGACGATCCCAAGAGACCCTAGACGACACGTCACTGAAGTCCGCCGACCGGTGGGACAAACTAGCCAAAACCGCGGCGGCCGCGAAAGCGGGGGCGAAAGTGGGGTTGCTGTTGACCACGGGGCCGCCCCCCACGACAGCCGCCGGGGTGGGAGGACTGGTTGTGAATGGGGCGGACGCCCTGGTGCAGGTGGGAAACAAAACCAGTGCGATCATGCTGGGCGAGGACACTGTGGTGACGGCCTCTTTGCGGGACGTGCAGAGGTACACGACCCTGGGGTCGACGGTGGTTTCTTTAGGCACGCTTTCCGCCACTGCCGTCGCAGCCGAAAACGTGCACTTCATTGGGGACGCGTTGGGGGAGGTCGCTGAGACTGGCGGCCTGCACTCCTGGCTGTTCGAAGGGAAACAGGCAGCCGCTAAAGGTCCGCGCCCCCTGCCAGCGGATGTTTTGGAGGGCGCGGGCGCCGCGTTCTCTTGGGTCGACTACGGGACCGGACTATTCGCTACCCCCGCCGGGTACGGTGCAGCAGATGTGGACTACGACAGTTTGCAGGAGATGCTCAACCAGGCGGGAGTGCGCCTAGGCCCCGAGGAGCCACGCCCCCTTGATGAGGTCAGAGCAGACTTGAACGCTAACGCGGCCAACGCGATCAGCCTGCTGGAAGCAATGCTTGAACAGTGGGGCGCGGCCCCAGTCCAAGTCGTGGAAGAACATAAAGAGCCGGTGGCGGCTGACGTCGCGGGGGACTATAGCTGGTCGCACTCCCTGGATGGAGCCACGTACTCCTCCAATGCGATCGTGACCTTGGATGGCACTCGCATGACAATCGAAACCTGGGACTCCGATGGTCCCTGGGGGTTCACCGAAGGCACATACGACCCGGGGACAGGCAGGTTCACCGCCACGCAGATGTACTCGATAGACGTGGAGGGCTCGCGAATCCCCCTGGACTTCCAGCAAACCCTGGTGTTCGACCCTTACGACCAGCCCGTCAGCGCCGTTGGCACTCAGACAAGCGCGGATGGGACTGCGGACCTCTTCCTGAGCAAGACCAACTGAC
>CAYFVT010000113.1:0-2907 GCA_964346705.1 uncultured Actinomyces sp.
ACGGGCAGCATGGCCGGCAGCAGTGCGAACAGCCAGGCCTCACCCACCACCACGAGGGCAGCCACCCACGCCACAAGCGCGACGATCACCACGAACAGCAAAACAAAAGTGGAACTAGTCAAAAGCAGGGAACCCACCAACCGCCCCGGGGGCACTGAATACACAACCCGTTCCGGAGCTTCCAAGAGCGCCTTGTTCCCCAGCCCGATGGGCTTCTGTGGCGGGGACGCCGGGTCCGCTGGATCAAAGTTGGGGTCGAAGGCTGCGCCACCTTCGGCGTTAGCCCCGTCCTCGTCCTCACTCAGTTCCACGCCCGCGGCGCGCGCCATGATTTCTGCACGCAGATCCCATAGGACGTCGCTCTTTAGGTAGCCGATGGAAACGGATGACCCCGCCCCACCAGCCGCCTGAACTGTCAGGCGGCCGAGCCCAAAAATGCGTCCCAGCAGAGGGTGGACCACGTCAACCGACTGGATGCGTTCCAAGCGCACGTGCCTTTGCTGGCGGAAGATGATGCCGCGGCGCAGCCACACGGCCTCTCCCGTCACCGCGTAGGTCATGGCGCGCCAAGCGAAATAGGAGTATGCGAACGTGACACCTAACACCACGATGAGTGTGCCTAGGATCGCGCCGACTACCAGCAGGGCGCCCCACTGTGGGTGAGAGTGGCGCAACTCGTTTAGCAGGCTGAGGTTCTGCAGCAGGAAAACGGCAACCAAAGCGGCCGCCACCTGCCAACTGTTCAGCAGCGGCGTGATCCGGTTAACATGGTGCCATTGAGCGCCGGAGGGGCCGTCCTCCGCGGCCCGCACCCGCCTGTCCTGTGCGTCCTCAGTCATGGGTTCGGCCCCGCTCACAGGCCCGACAACTCATCAGACCCCAGCTTCATGAGCAGGTCCCGCAGGTCCGCAGCCTGCTGAGAGGGCAAACCATCCAGGGACGCGTCAGTGCCCGCTGAGGCGGTGTGCAGCTGGACGGAAGCGATACCAAGGGGGCGGGCTATTGGGCCTTCCTGCACGTCCACGTATTGGATACGCCCGTAAGGCACAACATCCAACCGCCGGAACATGATGCCCCGGCGCACCAGGAAGTCCGTGTCAGTGGTGGCATACGCAATGGCACGCACCTGGCGGGGAATCAGCCACGCCTGCCACAAGAAAACTGCGGCTAGCAGTCCGGCGGGAAGGTAAAGCCACGGCTGCAAGACGAAGCCCATCACTGCCAAAACCACGGCTGGGACTAACAGAGTCAGGGCAGCGCCGATCAAACGTAACCGGGCCAGAAGTGGGGAGACACCGTGGAATTCGACGCCGGCCGGGTTCAACGGATCCTGCTCAGTCGCCATTACTTAACACCACGTTCCTTCATCGTTCAGCCCTGGTTGATCCCCACCTAGACCTGCGAGCTGAGCCTTGCATTGTGCTTCGCCATTGTTCCACACGGTCCCCACAACCTGATGTTAGGCGCCGGTGGGGGCGCATTGCCCTATCCCCAGACAGGGGAATCCACAGTTTCGGCAGATTGCCGGGCACCGCGGTTGAACGTTGGTTCATCATGAATCCAGTCGCTCACCGCGACCTGAAAACCGTTTCCGACCGAGAGGACCCACATGACAGCTTTTCAAGTAGACGCAAGCGAGGTGGCGCTTGGGGCAGCGTCCGCGGCTCAAACCGCGAGTGAGATCAGCGCGTCTGTTGCGCTGATGATGACCCAGTTGCAGGCGTTGCAGGGCACGTGGATGGGGGCAGCATCCGCCTCTTTCCAGGGTGTCATAGCCCAGTGGCAGGCGACGCAGGCAAACGTGGAGGCAAGCCTGCAGTCCGTTTCACAAGCACTACAGGCGGCGTCGGCAACCTATTCGGACGCTGAATCACAGGCGACCGCACTGTTCGCTGGAGCCTAACAGCACAGGCTAAGGAGGCCTGCGCCGCTCCAAAGACAGTGCCAAGGAAAGGGCCCAGGGAAAGGGCACAGGGAAGACCCGTTGAGCGCGGGGTCCGCTGAGGCGTTGGCCGCCTTAGCGGACCCCGGCGTCTCGGTGTTGGCCCGCTTTCTGGACGGCCTGCTATTGGCCCGTCCGGACGCGGCTGCTGAAGGCGAGTGCGATGAAGACGATGCCAGCCGCGGTCAGCCCGGTGACTAGGACAGCCTGCAGGCTGGCTTCAATGTCAGCTTGGGTGGCTACCCCTGCAACCATCATGAGGACGCCGATCAGAACCAGCACCAGCGCCCACACCAGTAGCCCAACCTGCACCTGACCCGACTGTTCGGCTCCAGGTTCCGGGAGGTTCGCAGCGGCACCCGCGTCTGACACGGGTTCGGACCAAGTCCCCGGAGCGGGGTTGGCGCCAGGCGCAGCCGAGGGGTCCCACTCGGGCCCGCCCACCGGTTCTTGCCCCGCGGATGTCACCGCTGGCTGCGGCGACGGGGCACTGGGGCCCTCCCAAACCTGTGTGGTAGCCACGAACTCTTCGGTCACCTGGGCGCCCGTTTCAGCTTGCCACTGTTCGGTCACCTGCTGTTCGAAAACCTCGGTTTCGGTTACTTCGACTTCGGTTTCCGGGACTTCGGTTTCCGGGACTTCCTGGGTTTCGGCGTCACTGTCCACGGCTGGTGGGGTTTCGAAATGGGGTCGTTCCTGCTTTTCGGTCATTGCTGTTTCCCTCTCTGAAGCTGTGTTCGTGTTGGCCTAGTTGCCGGACTGCTGGTCGGATGCGGCTGGGTTTTGCGCCTCACGCTTCAGCGCCTCCAGGAAAGCAGCCTTGTCTTGGCCTGAAGCGTTCAGTTCTTCTGCTTGATCAGCGCTTAGGAACAAGAACTCAACTTGGGACTGGTCCAAAACCAGGTCCAAGGGGAACTCCTTGTCCTCAACAGTTTGAACGTCGGCGAACCCGCTATCCACCCACG
>CAYFVT010000114.1:0-2849 GCA_964346705.1 uncultured Actinomyces sp.
CCAACCACGGCGACGATGACCGCCCCGATCGCGGCCCAGGCCCCCTGCCGAACCGCAGGCGGCTTACCCGTCTTCATTTGGTTTCTCCTTTGCACTACTACTGAGCAGGATCAAGGTGACCGTGGTGATGACGAACGCCAGCACGGTGAGCACGTCGATGGCGCCACCGAACTGCCAGCCGGCGAAAGCACTGTCTTGGCCCAGGCCAACCCGGGCGCCTGCGATCACGCGGACCAAAAGCCCTGCTTGCAGCAGACCCCACACGGCCCAGAGGACTGGGCTGTAAGGGACCTCGCGCCGGGCGACCGCCGGCAGGATGATGGGGGCGTGCGCCATGACCATTGAAAGGGCGAACCCGATCGTGAGCGCGTGGACAGAGGTGTCGTAGCCGTAGCCCCAATACACCGGGCCTTGGACTACCCAGATCCCAGCGGCAAGCAGCGCCCAGGCGTAGCCGCCCAGCATCGCGGCAGCCATGAACTTAGTGAGGCCTTGCGTCCTGATGGTTCGCAGCGCAACATCGTGGGAGCCAACGTCAACCACTAACGCTGCGAGCGCTAGCCCCATCAGCGGGTAGCCCCAGGTCGGCGCGAACATCGCGACGGTCAGAGCGGTGAAGTATGCCAGGGACTCTATGAAGACCCGGATCTGCAGGGCGCTTGAGACAAACGCGATCCGTGCCAGTTCCAGCCTCTCCCCAAGGATCGTTAGGACCAGGAACGCCGTCCACCAAGGCACCACTTGGGGAATGTCGAAACCTCTTCCCCACAGGGTGATCCCAACTAGCCCTGCAACGGCCCCCAGGATTTGGATCAGCAAGAAGAAGGTCTGCTGCCTCTTCCAGATCACCAGGTAGATGGCGGTTAGCAACGCCATCGCGGACATCCACATGGCCGCGGGGACCGTCCTAGCTAACGGACTTCCCGGAAAAGCCACACCGATCAGGGCAGTGATGACGCCTAGCCCGCTCGCGGCCGGCGCCAAGTATCCCCACCAGGTGATCGCTTTCTTGTCACTTCGCAGCGCCACCGCACGTTCCAGCGTGATGGCTGTTCCAAGGAACCCGTAGAGCATCAGGATCCCGTGCAGGCTGGACAGGGACACAGAGTCCACGGGAGCCGGCAGCCCTAGTCGGAGCAGCGCGGCGTTCAAACCGGCCAGCAGTCCCAAGCCGCCACCGATCAGCATCAGTACCCGCCCTTTGGGAACCGGGGTTAGCTGAGGGCCTTTGACCTTGTCTTTCACGACTCCACCCTAAGAGACGTAGGACTTAGTGCCTAGGAGTGTTCGCACACCTTCCGGGCTCGCACGGGCTGATCTTAGCGATCGCTGCCTCGTAAGAACCGCCCACACCTTTCGCAGCGCATGGGCCGGATCTGACAACCCGCAGGATCCACAGACCTTGGAGAACATGTTTCGGGCGCGCACGCATCGGCCCTCGCCTCGCAAGACATTTTGGGCGCGCATATGGCGGGTGGTTGGGCCCGACGTGGCCAAGTAGGGTTGCGATCAGACGGAAGGACGAAGAGATGATCGTTGCAGTTCCCGTGACCACGGATGGGCAGCTTGATCCGCGCTGGGGCAAGGCAAACCAAGTGGCTGTTGCAAACGTTGAGGATGGCAAGGTCAAGAACTGGGTAGTCCATCGCACGGATTGGCAGCGTCTTCACGATGAAGGCCCTCACGGGACGCACCACGCTCGGGTCGTCCGTTTCCTTATCGACAACAAGGTTGAAGCCGTCGTCATCGACCACGCCGGTGCGCCCATGCTTAACACCCTGCAAAAGCTTGGGGTCAAGGTCGTCCTTGATGCTAGCGGCCCCGCCAAGGAAGCCGCCCTCCTAGCAGTTTTGTAGCGACCCGGGCTGCCAGGCACTTCAGTGCCGGATCCTCCATAGCTCTCGGGCTGCGTTCCAAGTCGTCATCGCCAAGTCGTCATCGCTAAGGACGTACCTGGGGTGCTAAGCACGGCCCTGGGAAGGGGCTTTTGGCTACGTTCTTAGCACCCCAGGTACGTCCTTAGCCCCAAGTGCGTTCTTGACAGGGTCGAAAGCGCCCGTTTGGCGGCGCGCAAAGCACGCGGCTGCCACGCCGAGCACGTTCCTACACCCCCAAACACGTGCTTGGGTGGCCCCCAAGTGCGCGGCTACCGTCCCAAGTACGTTCCTAGCCCGGGTGCGCTCTTGATGGTGGGGTCGCTGGCCGGTGCGGTGTACGGGCCCAGCGCTCTTTCTGATGGGTGGCGGGAAAAGGTCCACGGCTGGCCCGGCATCCGTGCGGCCGACCTAGAAGAGATGGTCAAGGCCGTCGAACGCTCCCGAACCCCTGACGGTTCTGAGGTTTTCGAGACATCAAACCTTCAGATAGAGCCGGGGGCTTGTGACTAGGGTCCGGGTGCGTCACCCCAGCCGTAGTCACAAGCCCCCAGCGCTATCTTTATTTTCTGAATGCGCTCCTGGGTGAACGCCTGGTACTCAAGGAGACCTCGGGGCGAACGGGTTGTGCCTGAGTTGCTGCTTGGCGCTCCCGGAAACCCTCCGTGTTCCGGGGGCAGTCGATCGAACTCTTGGCCAGCCGGGCCGTGGCTACTAGGCGCGTAGTTGGGGTGCTAGGCGCGGGGCTGGGAAGGGGTTTTTAGCTACGTTCTTAGCACCCCGGTCCGTTCTGAGCCCAAGGTGCGTTCTTAGCCCAAGGTGCGTTCTTAGCGTCGTCCCAACCGTCGTCCTTGGCGCCCCTGGCGTTAGTCTCAAGCCACGCCCAAAGTTCGGGGAGGCCAGACGTTGGGTTAGACAGGCAAGGCGTCGGGGTGGGAGGAGGACCATGAGCTACGGGCGTGTTTCTTCCGGAGG
>CAYFVT010000115.1:0-2842 GCA_964346705.1 uncultured Actinomyces sp.
TACCCGAAGAACCGCCTGATTGATTCACCGAAGAAAAACATCACCGAGCGACCTGACCATCTTTATGTTGGTTCGATTGTGGAGTGGACGATCTCGGCAATGCTCCCTGAACTACAGGGAGAGGAGAAGTTTGAGTCTGCTTCCATGTGGGACGTTCTGGATCCTCGGATTTCCTACAGTGATTCAGAGGTCAAACTGTGTAAGTCAATGGATAACCCCGCAACTGGGGCTTGGACTTGCAACTATCCGCTAACGATCTTCCCTGCCGCAGAGGGGTACGGCCCGTACATCACGCTAGACACCACCGATCAGCATGATGTCGAGAAGGGTGTGGAGTGGACGTTCACGGAGGCGGGCCTGGACCTGCTCAACAGTGGTGCCTACCCGCAGGGTGTGGCCGGGATTCAGATCGAGCTTAAAACCACGGTCGACTCGATTGGCGAAGACGGGACCATCGTCAACTCTCCTGTGGACGGTAGCTACGGGTCAGAGTTCAACGGCGCCACCAAGCCTGGCTGCTGCAAGCCGGAAACCGTGTGGGGACAGTTGGAGCTGAAGAAGACCGACGCGAACAAAGAATCCGCGAAGCCTCTGGCTGACGCGGAGTTCTCCCTCACAGAACGCCCGGTGAAGAAGATCGTCGACAACGAGGACGGTACCAAGAAATACGAGTACTCCGCTGTGTGCCCCGCGAAGCCCGATGGGGACATGCTGGTAGCGACTGGCGTCTCAGGCACTGACGGCAAGGTGAGCTGGACCGCGAACGTTGCTGACGCAACAACGGGCGGCCTCACCACCACTTTGGGCCTGTGGATTTCGAATCACCAGACCAATGAGGGACAGACTGCTGTCAATAGCGGTCCCTGGGAGAAGGACTACTGCCTGTACGAAACCAAGGCGCCAGCCGGGTACACGTTGGGTGAGTTCGACACCACGGTGACGATCAAGCGAGGGACGGATAACTCCCTCGACCTGACCGTGAAAAACCCCCAGAAGGAAGGCCCGAACCTGCCCTTGACAGGCGCGAACGGTACCCTCCTGATGATGCTCGCGGGGCTGGGGCTCATGGGAGTTGCAACCGGTGCGTACATGGTCAACAAACGGAAAGCGGCAGCCTCGCAGGTCGAGTAGGTGGCGGCGGCTTCCAGTTAGGCTGGCTCTAGGAGGGCCAGATCCGACACCATGAGGGGTGGCGGCAGGACAAACTTTCTTGCCGCCACCTCTTTGGCGCCTCAGCGCAGTGGTCGGCGCCAGTGGTTAGAAGAGGAGAATACGTGGGAAAGCGGCGGCAGGCACCGCGTCACAGCAACGCCAGAGCCCAAGAGCGGACGGCGGGCGACCTCGGGAAATCGGGGGTCCCGGCTCGTTGGGGCCTGAATCGCGCCGCCCTATTTGTTGTTATCGCGGGCTTGTTGGGGCTGGGGATTTTCATGTATCCGTCCACGGCGGCTTGGTGGTCGGCTTATGACCAATCCAAAGCGATTGACGCCTACTCACAAGCGGTGCGTGCCGATGCGCCGCCTGGGAACCTGGTTGCGCTTGCGCGCGCCCACGAATATAACGACGAGTTGAGTGCCGGTGGCATCACCATCGGTTCAGAAGCGAATGTCCCAACTTTAGAAGACAAAGACGACACAAGGTTGGACTACTGGGATCTGCTGCGCACCCCGGGCGGCACCATGGCACGGCTGAAGATCCCCAGTATTAAGGTGGATTTGCCGGTCTACCACGGCACCAGCGACAAAGTTTTGGACAAAGGTGTCGGTCACCTAGAAGGAACCTCTCTGCCCGTTGGGGGTGAAGATACGCATAGTGTGCTGACGGCACACACCGGGTTGGCGACGGCAACCTTGTTCAATGATCTAAACAAGGTCAAACTCGGTGAGACTTTCACAATCGAGGTCTTCGGCGAAGTGCTCACCTACCAGGTCACAGAGACCCAAACGGTCCTGCCGGACCAGACGGAAGCCATCCAACTGGAAACCGGCGCGGACCTGGTCACCCTAGTCACGTGCACGCCGCTGGGCGTGAACACTCACCGCTACTTGGTGACGGGCCAGCGGATCGAACCCACCCCCTTGCCAGACCTGGAGGCCGCGGGGAAAGCCCCGGAAGTGCCGCGCTTCCCTTGGTGGGCGGTGATCCTGCCCGGCGGGGTAGCATTGGCCGGGTTTTACCTGTGGCGGTCTGGTTACCCGCCGAAACCCAAGTCCAAAGGGAAGCCTGCCGAGGTCAGCGGCACGGAAGCTACTAAAGTGAGTTGAAACGCTGGGTTTTGCCGGGGGATTTGCCCGGATTGGTAGCTACGGTTGGGCGGGTGGTTCGCCCTAGTTTTAGGGCAGCCACCCCAGCCGGGTCGCGGTTGCTAGGGCACCGGCGCGGGAGGAAACGTTCAACTTGCTGTAAATCGCCCGCTGGTGGCTTTTCACCGTGTTTGGGGAAATGAACAGGCGGTGTGCCAACTCGGTTAGCGTCCCGCCGTGGGCCATGGCCTGCAGGGTTTCCTGTTCCGCTGGGGAAAGCAGCCCGTAACGCACCAAACGGGCGGGGGCGGGAATGGCCTGCACCTCTTGTCGTAAATCCACGCCACCGGCGGCGTGGACAGCGGCGGTCAGGGCTTCAAGGTCCTCCTGGGGGGCAACGGCCAGCACTATGGCAGCCGCATCCAACCCCCCTGCGCCAGTGGGGCCCAGCAAGCTGGCTAGTTCCGCTAAATGCTGGCTGGCTTCCTGCAGGCGCCCGGTGCGGTGGGCGGCGACGGCGGCTAGCACCAACAATTCGCAGTGCTCACGGAACCCCTGCCTGCCGGCCGTGAGGCTGGCTTCCAAGTCGCCTGTGGCCA
>CAYFVT010000116.1:0-2717 GCA_964346705.1 uncultured Actinomyces sp.
AAAACAAACAAAAAAACAACACACTATCAAGTTCACAAACAACACCCCCACAACATCGGGATGGCCGCTCCTGCGCTGCTCAGTCGGGCTAGGCCCTGACCGCTGCAACCCCTTGGAGCGACAAGAGAAAACATTACGGCAGCAAAGCGGAAGCCGTCAACCATTCGTGAACGGTGAGCCGGCCCACAGCAGGCCAAACCCCGCTTGACCTGCACGTTTACGGAGCGTGACGGGGCGCGAAGGAACGACCTGACGATCACCACTCGGGCGTGTTGACCTGGCCCCCGTTAAGTACTGAAGGTGAAACCCGGTCTACTCGGCGACGTAATTGAGCTCTACGCCCTCGCCAGTCAAATGAAGCGCCACCCCGGGATCCACGTCCCCACCCGTAACTTGGTCCAGCGCTTGGGTGTAAGCGAACTCCACGGTCATTGCGTCTTCCTCGCAGGCCATCATCGTCTGCCCTAGGGCGCCCATATCCAAAGCGCCGTCCGTAACGGTCGCTGTGCCCATAATGTTGTTGCAGCCGCTGGACCCGGACACAGCCAGGTCGGGAGCGAAAGTAAGTTCTATCGGATGGTCCTTCAGCGGATCCACGGGCCCCTCCGGGCCTTTCCCATCCTGAAGTTTCCACGTGCCAACAATATTTTCCGCCGTGAGGGCCTCCCCCGGCTTACGAGCCTCACCGTCAGAAGTGGCATCATTGCCGACGTCCGATGAGCACCCGCCGACGATGGCCATACTTAGTAGGCCCGCTGCCGCTAACACTGCTGTTCTCCGCATAATGTTCTGCTCCGGTTCGTCTGTTTGGAGTGCGCCGTAGAATTCCCCTGAAGAGTAACACGCGCCACCGGATGTATGCTCCTATTCCTTGCGTTTGGGTCCCAACCTGTGGATGCTTAAAACATGACCCGGACTGAAGCAGAAACCGCACCGTTGCGGCACATAAGGACTCCAAGTCCAATAGGGGAACTGCAGCTTGCTGCCTCCACCCGCGGGTTGGCTCAAATCGCTTTCCGCCCCGAGGATCTAGAGGGCCTGAGTCAGCCGCTAACCCCGGAACTAACCGAGGGTCCCAGCGCCCAAGAGGAGCACCTGCGCAAAGCTGAGCTGCAGCTGGCGGAATATTTTGCTGGGGAGCGAACCTTCTTCGCGTTGAGCTACGACCTGTTCCCCTACTTCCTTACCCCCGAATCCCCCGGCCACACGCCGCGACGTGTTCGTAACCCGTGGGTGCCAGCGCGGGGGACGTTTCGCGTCCAAGCTCAGGTCGCGCTGCAACTGATTCCCTACGGGCAAGTGTGGACGTACCAGGAGCTAGCTCAGACCCTGGGGAACCCGGGGGCCGCGCGGGCCGTCGGAACCGCGTGCGCCACGAACCCGCTCCCCATTGTCCTGCCATGCCACCGAGTGGTTCCCACGGGGGGAGCCATCGGCCAGTACGGGGGTGGCACTCCCGTTAAAGAGTGGCTGCTGGCCCTGGAAGACGCCAGGCTTTCCGCCTGACGTTCCAGGCATAGTGCTTTTCAAACCTAAGCAGGAGGAACAAGCTCTATGACTTTGTCTCTGCGAAGGGCTGCTAGGCCCGGCGATTATCCAGACTTGGTTGAGATTTGGGAGTCCGCTGTGACGGCGACCCACGGTTTCCTCGCCCAAGAAGATTTCGAGGAAATTAGGTCGCACCTGGCGTCCGACTACCTGCCTGCAGTCAATATTGTGATTGCCGAGGGCGAGGACGGCCCCGTCGGTTTCGCGGGCACTTTGGATGGGAACCTGGAAATGCTGTTCGTGCACAATGACCACCGGGGGCGCGGCGTAGGCTCCGCCCTGCTGCATCATGTGGTCGCCGAACATGGGGTCACCAAGGTTGATGTCAACGAGCAGAACTTGGGGGCCACTGGTTTCTACGAGCATTCCGGATTCCGGATCGCATCCCGTAGCAAGGTGGACGAGGCCGGACGCCCCTACCCCTTACTGCACTTGGAGCTGGACGCCACCTAGGGCGCGGGAGTAGGGCTTGGGATGCAATTCCACGCGGATCTGGCCCCCGAAGCCGCCGTCGCCGAAGGAACAACCAAACTTCCACCCGGAAACGCGCCAAGAGCGGGGACCGTGAAACTCATACCCGCAACGAACGCCATCCCACCTGGCCGGCGCCTTAACGAACCGGCCGCCATGATCATCCAGGGGGCGCACAGCGGTGACGAAGGCAAGAAAGCGAAACGGGAACGCCCCACATCTTTCGATGTCGCGCATTCCCGCAATCAAACTGTGTGGGGCAAACTTTGTGCAGCAAACTGTGTGGAGCTAGGGGGATTCGAACCCCCGACCTTCTCGTTGCGAACGAGACGCGCTACCAACTGCGCCATAGCCCCTTACATCCGAAAAGTTAGCATACCACCGACCCCCGCAGGGAGCGCAAACTAGCGCCCCCAAGGACCCGTCGCTGCCAACCCGTGTAACGGTGTTACTGTGCGCGCCTCTGCTCCAACACCGCATCCAAATCAAAGCGCAATGTGGAAGTCGTGGTGGTGGGAACATCCGCGTCCAAAGGTGCGGCCCCGCCCCGAACCGGGCGTCCCGGCACGTTGGCCGCGGCCCGCTGCACCGCGACAATGTCCGTGTCAGGGTGCACCTGCCGCCGCATGACCTGCGCCTTTTGCGCTCCACGTACCGCTGGAACCTGCGGCACATCCCACTGCACCCCTGCCTGGGGT
>CAYFVT010000117.1:0-2685 GCA_964346705.1 uncultured Actinomyces sp.
TCGGAGGCAGAAGCTTCGGCCATGCGGCGCACTAGCTTCCGGCTATACCGCTCGTACTCGCGCACTGGTATGCGGTGGTGAGTGCCGACCTTTATGGCGTCGATGTCGCCATCCGCAATGCGACGTAACACCGTGGAGCGAGACATTCCAAGCCGCTTCGCGACCTCTGCCGGGGTCAGCAGGTCCATCCGGGTCGAGAAGTCCACCACCTCGCCACGCCGCTTCGCCGAGTCCAAGAACTCCCGCACGCGGGCCCAGTCGTCGTTCGATAGGTGTGCCGGGTCCACCGTCATGCTTCTCATGTTCCTAGCATACGCGAGTGTGGTCACTTAGGTGTGGCTAAGTGACCATCTGTGGGCTGCGTGGGGAAGAGTGCAGCGCGACAGGCGGCGAAAGTCAGCGGTCCGCCACGTCGGGGCCATGACTTCCAGATCGTCGCCCGTGGTGAGATCTCCGAGGTCGGCGACGAGCCGGCTCGTCCACCTGGCTCAGGAGGCTGAATTGGGCTCGGAGACCGTGACTTCGCCCTCGTCGGAAAGGACAATCAATACGATCCCCAGGTTCCGCAGGAGCTGCTGCAGCTGTCCCGAGGGGGAGTCGGGCAACAAGATGGCTGGCTGCGCGGCGATACCGTGCTCCCGAGCCACGTGCACGTAGTCGAGTACCTGGCCTCGCCGTCCGAAGATACCCTCGGGACGGCGAAGCCTTCGCCTCAACTATTCAGTTCCTAGGTTGGGGGACATACAAGTCCGGCTCCAGGGTGGTTCCGTCGGCGGGGAGCGGAAGGCGCTTAGGACTTAGTCCCTCGTCTCGAAGCCATTTTCCGAATGCCGCCTGGAGGCGGAACTCGGCCCGTTTGATGGTGCGCTCTCCCTCGTCCACCAGACTCCCGTCTTGCGCGATCTTGAGGTCGCCCAGTGGCGGCTCTGTCCAGTCGCTCTGTTCCAACTTGCTCGGCTTCGCCTCGCCGTTGGGAGCAAGGCGCGTGACGTCTACGCGGAGAGCGGAGCAGGCTGGTACGTTCCGGGGTCCCAGTCTCTGGGTCGTCGGCCGATCCTAGGATCCGCTCCCGCATCGCGTTTGCTCGACGCGCCATTGGACGACCTCGAGAAGGAGGTCCGCCAGACCCTCCGCAGCGGACGCCCTCCGACTGTGCTAGCGTCTTCGCAGGTTCAAGAGTTGCAGCTTTCAGTACCTGGCTGGCTGCACGGCAACCCTCTCCATCGAGCGGGGTGCCCCAGGGGAAGAACCGGCATGAGCAAACGTTCGTGCAAGTCGATGGGTCCCGCTGCGTTTGTGCGCCGGGATCCGGTAAGGAATTTCCCATGTCTGATTTCCCAGTTGATCCCGCGGATGGTGGGACCCGTAAGTTCGCTTACGTGCACGGGTGGGGTGAGGTGCCCAAAGCGGATCGGGCCGTGTGGTCCCGCTACCTGGTGGACTTCTGCCCCTGGTTCCCCGGCGCTAGTCTCATGACCCTGATCGCTAGGGGTGTTATTCGGGGCAATGACAGCATTCCCCAGCCTTGGAAGGATGCGGCCGCCGAATTGGCTGGCGCTGGGTTCACCCCGCTGCAGTATTACCTGTTGGCTCAGTTGTTGTCGCAGAAGCGTAGGCGCGGCGAGCTCAACGAAGCGGACCACGGTCACCTTTTCAAGAAGTGGTACGAGGACGTTTCCCCAGCGTTTCAACTGGACGCCGACGCTTGGACGCCGTGGCTTGAGCGGCTGAACCGAGCTGAATCACCGAGGCGCGCACTGGACCATATGCTCCGAGGGTCCGACCTGCCCCCTCTTGGCGCGCTGTTGTCCTCTGCGGGGGAAGTGGTGCAGGTAGCCACCGACTGACGGTGCGGGTGTTCCCCCGTCCCCTTCCGGCGGGGGTTGGACTACCGGATAGGGTCGGGGCATGACCAAGGACTATTTTGCGGGTGACCCTCGTACCAACCGGGAGCGGATGCTGGCCGGTGACCTCTACATTGCGGACGACCCGGACAACGCTCGCCTGCACCAGCGGGGGGTTAGCCTTGCGGATGCTTACTACCGGGCTTACCTTGCTGGCGACCCGGAAGCGCGAACCATCCTGGCCGACCTGGTTGGGTCGCTTGGTGAGGGCGCCCACGTCAACCCGCCACTGTTCGTGGACTACGGCGAAAACCTTCACATTGGGGCCGGGACGTTCATCAACTACAACCTGACGGCCCTAGACGTGGGCAGGATCAGCATCGGGAGCGACTGCCAGATTGGACCCAACGTCCAACTGCCGTTTTAGAGGCTGTTTCAGGAGATACCAGGAGCAGACAAACAGCGCCTGACGTGCTGCATTGATTTTTTCAGTACGCCTGTAAGTGACATGAAACGACACCCGCAGACGCTACATAGTAACCAATTTAGTAACACCTTGGTCTGGCCGGCGCTCCGAGCGGAGGCGGAGCGTTGCGGATCCAAGAGGGCATGGGCGGAAGTGGGGCCGAACAGTCAACCCCAGCTGCGGGCCAGTCCCTGTGTAGAGCGTGTGCTGGCATCTGACAGAAAACCTGAGGTCGATCCTGCTACCTACATGCTGGCGTTTATGAGTTCCCAACGACTGAGCACCAAGCTAGAGACAACCGGTGATCACGATGAGTTTGGCGGCTGGATCGACCTATCAAGGCTGTCAGAAAGCCTATGGCCTGTTCAACGGGCC
>CAYFVT010000118.1:0-2596 GCA_964346705.1 uncultured Actinomyces sp.
GAAGAGTTGCACCCGAGAAGCTTGAGCGGGCCGCAGCGGGCTCCCGGGGCCGGAGGGGTGACACTTTGGATGGTGGCGCCTGTTGCTGCAAGGGGCTAGGGGCCGACCAGAGAGTCTTACCCCCAAGTCAAGGTCAGTCAGGACGAAGACCAGCAAAAATACGGGTCAGGTGATTGGGGGAAATGCTGCGTTGCACGACGAGCGCACAGGGCGCTACCAATTCCTTGACGGGCCCTACCCGTCTTGTCCGGTCACAGGGATAGTGAAGGTGACTGGCGCTACCACGCCGCCGGACCGCTCCAAGGCCTTCAACACTGGTTGGCGTCCCCGTCAGGAGAGGCTAACTGGCCCAGTGGTCCCGCTTAGCTGCAGGATCCGGAGCCTGGGTTCAGGCTGATGTGTACGTGGTCGTAATGGTTCTGGGTGATGCTGCCCCGGTCTTCCATGCCCCGCCAGCCTCCACCCATGTTGATGCGCTGTTTCCAGATAACGTAGGAAACATTCAGGCGTCCCTTGTTGGCTAGCGCCCAGTTGGCGACACTGTCGCCCAGCCCGGAGCTCACGGGCACCATCACGTCCAACGCTAGACCTTTACCGTGGTCGCCCGGGTCGCCGGGACGGTAGCCGCCAATGTTGCTAATGCCGAAGTTGGCGGTAATCATGTTGCGGACCTGATCCGGCCAGGAGCCACCGCCAGCACAGGGGGTGCCGCCAACTGGGCTGGCACTACCTGCGTCACCACCACTGCTGGCACTGTTGCTGCGGGAAACAGTCTGCTGCCCGGGGGTTGCTGATTGGCCGGGGGTGCTATCGCCGTCCGTGTCTTCTTCGACCTCTGGCTCTGGCGGGGCTTCCGCCTTTGCACCTACCGTGTCACCTGGTTCCCAGTCCATGTCCAAAGAGACCAGGGTGGTGCTGGAACCAAAAGAATCCTGCAGCATGGAGTGGGCAGTGCGCGGGGGCACGACCGAAGAGGAATCGTCCGGGGTTGGAATCAGCGCGAAACCTGACATTGCGCCGACGCTCATAATGGCGCCAGCAAACGCTGCCACCATCCGCGTCTTGCCAGTTACCTTCACCTGTCGTGCTCCCATCCGTGCCGGCTTCCTTCAGCCTGCTGTACAACTTATCGGCTGGCAACCATACACAATCGGTCACCTTCCTGCCACAGGTTAGCCTAAAACACCCCGCTTGATAACGAAACGGTTACGGGCGCACTTCACTTTTTCTGCCAGCATGTGTTCTCGCGCCGAATCCGAGTGGTTGGAGCGAATGGGTGCGCCCCGGGCGTGTCCGGTGCGTACCCATGAGCTCCGAGGTACTCACAAGCTCTGGCGGCGGCTTGTGAGGCCCGGCAGGGAGTGTAAGGATCAGGCCATGCACACCAAAGCCACCCTTATTGCGGACCTGGAGGCAGCGGGCATCCCGCGGGATGCGACCGTCCTCATCCATTCCTCCATGAAAGCAATCGGGACTGTCGAGGGCGGGGCGGACACGGTCCTGGACGCTTTGACCGAGTATTTTGCACCCGGCTTGCTGGTTCTGCCGACCCACACGTGGGACCGTGTTTACCGGGATGGCGACATTTTCGACCCCCAGAAAACCCGCTCTTGCGTGGGTGTTTTGACGGACCTGTTTTGGCGTAGGGACGGGGTGGCACGTTCTTGGCATCCCACGCATTCGGTGGCAGCGCTGGGGGAAGGGGCGGAGGGGTTCGTCTACGGCGAGGAAACTACGACCACCCCATGCTCCCGTCAGGGGGTTTATGGTCGGCTGCTGGATCGCGACGCGTACATCCTGTTCTTGGGTGCCCCGCTGACAACTAACACTTTCGTCCACGGGGTAGAGGAATGGAACGGCGTGCCGAACCGGCTGGCTACCACCCCGACCCAGTTGTTGGTGCGCACGCCAAGTGGGGAGCTTCTGCCCGCACCCCAGCACCGCCATGACGCACCGATCCGCGGGATTTCCGACAACTACGGAAAGCTGGATGCACCCCTGCGGCGGGTAGGCGACTTGCAGGAGGCTCGCGTGGGGGACGCGCAACTACTCATCACCCGAGCGCGGGCGGTCAACTCCGTGGCGTCAGCATTACTTGCCCAGGATCCGGACGTGTTCATGGACGGGGGCCGGGTCGACCCTTCCTGGGAGCCGCCCTCAGCTACCGGTTAGCAGGGGTGGGAGCGGCAGGGGACCGTGGGATGCGACCAGCGCGTATGTCAGCTGGTCTATACGGCCGTTGGTGCTGTCGATGCGTGAGTGGATGCCCCGCAGTTCGGATTTCATATCACTGCGTAGACCGCCGATTTCTTCGCGGAGGGATTCGTCCCCGGCTTGCATCTCGGCACGCAGGGACGCGTGCCCGGCTTGCATCTCGGCACGCAGGGACGCGTGCCCAGCTTGCATCTCGGCACGCAGAGACGCATCCCCAGCTTGCATTTCTTTGCGGAGGGACTCGTCCCCGGCTGTCATGTCGGCGCGGAGTTTTCCAATTTCAGACCGCACCTTCCCGAACTCCTCGCGCATTTCCGTACGTAGGCCACTGATTTCGCCGCGCATGTTGCTCAGTTCGTCGCGCATTTCCGTGCGTAGACCA
>CAYFVT010000119.1:0-2592 GCA_964346705.1 uncultured Actinomyces sp.
TTGGCGCTTGATTCGCTCGCTCTGATTTTCGTTCCTTCAATCAGCCTGTTCATTGTGTTGCGCTTCATCCAAGGCTTCACGGGTGCGGCCGGGGTGGTCCTCTCCCGTGCCATTGCTGTAGACATTTCCGAGGGCGCTGCCGCCGTCCGCGCGCTGTCCTTAATCGCCACCCTGGTTGGCCTTGGCCCCCTAATCGCCCCGGTCATCGGTGGTTTCGTCAGCCAATCCGCGGGCTGGCGCGCCGTCTTGGCGGTCCTGGCAGGCATCACCGTTGTCATGTTGGTTTTGACGACTTTCCTGATTCCGGAGACTCTGCCGCCCAGCCGCCGCCACACCGGATCTCCGCTGACTACCTTCGCCGCTGCGTTCCGCCTGCTGCGCGACCGGGTTTTCACCGGCTACGTGATTACCTTTTCAATGGGATTCGGCGCCCTCATGTCATACATCGCGGCCTCGCCCTTCGTGGGGCAGGTCGTTTTGGGGATGGACCAAGTGCAGTACGGCCTGGCTTTCGCGGCCGGCGCCGTTGCCATGATCATCGGCAACCTGGTCAATGCGCGGGTCGCCACTACCGTCGGACCCCGCAGAATGCAGGCCGTCGGGGTTTCGCTCGCCCTGGCAGCGGGCCTGTCCATGCTCACCCTGACCTTAACCGGTACTCTCACGATCCCCGGCTTCATCCTGTCGGCCTTCCTGCTGTCGGGTGGGGTCAGCCTGATCATGTCGAACTCCAGCGCCCTGGCCTTGGCGCGGGCGCAGCATGCCCGCGGATCCGGTTCCGCCCTACTGGGTGCGGGCCAGTTCATGGTTGGTGGGGCGGCCTCGCCCATTGTCGGCCTGGGTGGGGAGGCGACGGCCCTGCCCATGGCGCTGGTGATTACCGCGTTGGCAGCCGTCTCCTTCACGTTCGCCTTCTTGAACCGGTGGGCGTTAGGGAAAGAGGGCGAGGACGGCTCTGCCAGCCACTAGCGGCAAATCCGCCTGCGAAGGAGTGACCGAAGAGCGAGGCCGCCACTCCGGCCTGCCTGGCGGGCGATGGGTGGGGAAGGCGACACCAGGAACACCACCAGTCTTCGCAAGGAAAGGTGCGCCCCGAAGGCCTTGAGTCGCACCAAGGAAGTGGGCGGGGACAGCGCCTGAAGACCCACGGTTTAGGACCGAAGTTCTGACTCCCTCCGAATATGATCGGAAACCGAACTAAATGTGTCAGTTTGCAGTGAGGTAGCTCGCTTTGCGCTTGCCACTGGTAGGAAGGTTTATTTTACGTATCTCAGTGCTGGTCGCGACGTGCGACCCATCAAAGCAAATAAAGACTTATATGGAGGAAACAAAATGACTGAAGTGAAGAAAGAGGGCCGGGCCCGTCGCATCGCCGCTGGCACGCTTGTTGGCTTGGGTGTCCTAGGTCTGGGAATGGCCGCAGCGTCGCAGTTGGGCATGTCCTGGGAAGGGAACTTCCAGGCGGGCAACGTGGTTGTGGATGCCGACTGCCAGACGTCTGGCGCTGTGGACGTGAGCTACGACGAGCCCAAGTTCCAGGGCGCCGGGGACATTCCGTGGGGCATTGAGAACGTGCAGTTCTCCAAGATCGACGCCGCGTGCGAGGGTTTGAACTACGAAAGTGCCTACAAGATCGGTGACGGTGACTGGGTCGTGCTGGATACGGGCACGGTTGCTGGCACCGTCGTGACTGACTCGCTGGCGAGCGCTGGCGACGTTCAGAAGATCACCGACTTTGCCCTGACGATCTACAGTGAGAACAACTGAGCGTCTGGCTCCATCTGAAGCGGTCACAGACAATGAGTATGTGACCGCTCCAAAAACCAAGCAGCCCTGGCCAAGGCGGGTACTTTCCCTTCTTGGCTGGGGTTTCTTTGTCGCCTTCGTGATCGCGGTGTGGCCGGTGGCTTTGGGTGGGCCGACCTCGTTCGTTGTCGTCACCGGGCACTCCATGGAGCCCACGCTGCACGCGGGGGATTTCGTGGTCCTGCGAAAAGGGGACTACCAGGTTGGGGACGTTGTCTCCTATGAGCCCTTCGCCGACATGTCCGCGCAGGTCATCCACCGCATTCTGGAGTTCCAGGACGACGGCACCATGATCCTGCAGGGCGACAACAACGGTTTCAAGGACCCGTTCTTCCCAACCGTTGACGATGTTACTGGGAAGATGTTGTTCTCCATCCCGAAGATTGGGTCGTTAGGCTGGTTCCTGGGGCAGCCGCTGGTGTGGGGGTCGATGCTGCTTTTGGCCGGCGCCCTGCTCCTATACAAGTCGCCCAGTCAGAAGGCGCCCGCGACAGCGGAAGAAATTGGTAGAGAAATTGACGAGGACGATGGCTCCGCAGCCAGCGGCACGCAGGAGGAAGATTTAGGGGGTGGGGAAGATGAAGAAGCTGAGTAGGCAAGCCAAAAGCGGCGCCGCCATTGCAGTGGCCGCGGTGACCGGGGTGTCCCTGGCCGGCTTGGCGTTTGCTTCTTCCCTTTCCATGACCTCGCCTATGCGCCCGTCTTTCTTGGATGTTGCTCGGTGTTCGCCCGAGGGCGCGCGCGTGGACATTGATAATGGCCTGGCCACAGTGACGGTTCCCCAGG
>CAYFVT010000120.1:0-2534 GCA_964346705.1 uncultured Actinomyces sp.
GTAACCAAGGAACATGGGGACCAGCACCATGTAAGCGCCAACAAGGAACGCTTGCTTGGTGGCGAGTAGCGGGGCCCCGGTCACTAGCAGGACGGGCATTAGCATAGCGCCGCCCAGGCCGAAAACGGCACCCATAGACGCCGCTCGGCTGATGCCCTCCACTATCAGTTGGCGGGCCGCCCATGAATATGCGGCGTAAGTGAGGCCGGCAATCAGACCGAGTCCGATCCCGATCAGCAGTCCGGCGGGCGCGCCCGAAGCCTGACTGAAACCCGACCAGCCCAGGAAAACGGAGCCCAAGCCGCCCAGAGCCGCGGCGAGTTTCCACCATGGGCTCAGGTGGTGCCCCAGGATCACGCGCTCCAGCAGGCCGGAAGCCAGGGGCGCGCTAGCCAGTGACACCACGGACCCGACGGCCACGCCAGCAAAGTGCATGGAACTGTAAAACGCCAGTGGGTAGACCGCGACTGAGATGGCCCCGAAAAGCAGAGTGGTCCGGTGGTGGGCGAGGGCGGCGCGCGCCCGCACCAGCGCTGGAACCGCAACCGCTGCTTGTAGCAAACCGCCTAACCCTAAGGCAGCAGCCCCAATGGCTAGGGGGCCGACCGTCGGGGCGAAGGTTGCTGCGGTCCCCGTTGTCCCCCAAAGGATTGAGGTGAAAGTAACGGCTGCTATCGCGACTAGACGCCCTTGGGCCGCGTTGGCGGTCATGAGCCCTCCTGGGGGAAATTTCGTAGGTAGCGTTGCAGGTCGCGGGCCGCATCCCGGCCAGCCCGGTTCGCGCCGACCGTGGACTGGGAGGGCCCGAAACCAATCAGGTGCACGCGGGGATCGGCAGCGACTTGGGTGCCCGTCATGGTGATTCCGCCCCTTTCATTACGCAACGACAACGGGTCTAGATGTTCCAAGGCGGCTTTGAAGCCCGTCGCCCACAGGATCGTGTCGACGGAGGTGAACGACCCGTCCTCTTCCACCACCCCGTAAGGTTCGATGCGGCTGAACATGGGGCGCCGGTTCAGCACCCCCCGCTTCTGCGCGGCCCGAACATACGGCGCCCACCCCAGCCCCGTGTACGACACAACGCTTCCAGTGGGGTTTCCGGCCTCCACGTCTGCCGTGACTTTCTCAATGGTTTCGCGGCCCTCGTCAACCCCGAAGCCGCTCTCCCGGAACACTGGCGGGCGCCTGGTGTACCAGAACGGCTGGGCGACGCGGGAGATTTCCTCCAACTGTTGCAACGCGGAAATGCCCCCGCCAACCACTGCGACCCGCTGTCCTGCGAACTCTTCTAACGACTTGTAGTCGCGGGTATGCAACTGGCGCCCCCGAAAAGACTCCTGGCCCGGATAGCTAGGTAGCACGGGGTTGTCCCACGTGCCGGTCGCATTGATGATGGCGCGTGTCCGCCAGAGGCCAACTGTGCTGTCCACCAGAAGGTCCCCATGCGCTGTGTTGTCGGCGCGCGTCACGGAGCTAACCGTGACCGGACGCAGTATTGGCAGTCCCATTTGTCGCTCAAAGTTCGCGAAATATTCCGGTACGGCCCGGTTGCTGGGCTGGTTCGGGTCCACAGGCGGTTTTTCGAGGCCGGGCAAATCGAAGATGGCGTTCACGGTTGCCATGGTGAGGGAATCCCAGCGGTGCAGCCACGCCCCACCCGGCCGCTCTTGCGCATCCAGAACCACGAACGTGGGGCGCCCGGCCCGCGGATCCAACGCACTGGCGAAACCGCGGCGGCGCAGGTGGTAGGCGGCTGACAGTCCCGCTTGTCCCGCTCCGATCACGACAACACTGGCGTAACGTTCGGGCTCTGCGGGCATGCGGGGTTCCTTCCAAAATAAACTCACAAAACCTACGGCACCACACCGGCTGAATGGCGGGGCGAAACCGCCGGGCTACTACCCGCGATGCTACCGCCGGACTCGCTACGGCCGGGAATACCCCCATGTGACGGCGCTCGCCCGGCTATTCTGGAGGTCCCCCACACCACAAAAGCCAATACAGGGAAGTGGATGGCTGAGGGCGGGACGCAGCAACGAAGAGGTGAGGCAGATCAAGCAGGTAAACGACGGGCGCAACGGCGGTCAATCTTCTAGTGACTTGGGACTGAAGTCTCAGACGGTGGCGCGCCTCGGCCGGCTACTTTTGGGTTCGGGGGCGTCCGCTCACAACGTGAAGAAAGCGATGCTGCAGCTCGCAGGCTACTTCGGGATCACACGGCAAGAGACAATCCTGTCTTTGCACAGCATTATCACCACCTCCTACGATGATGATGAGTTCCGCACGGAGGTCCTGGAATCCCACAGTAACGACGCCAACACGACGTTGGTGGACCGCACGGACCAGTACCTAGCTTCCCTGAGCCCGGGGCCAGTGCGGAAGAGGTCAGCCGCGAACTGCGCCGCCTGGCTGACGGGGCGGGACTGTACCCGCCGCTGATCGCCTCCCTGGCAGCAGCGCTGTCGTGTTCTTCTTTCGCGTTCCTGGCGGGCGCACTCGCAGTCCAGATCGCCATGGTGTTCGCTTCCGCCTTT
>CAYFVT010000121.1:0-2515 GCA_964346705.1 uncultured Actinomyces sp.
CCCCCGCACCTGCGCGTGACGTTCCGCGTGGTGGACCAGGAGGGGAACATTCTGGGCGCGCACGACTCTTTGCCTGCCCTGCAGAAGCAGTTCTCCAAAAAGGCGGGTCGGGCCGTGCACTCTGCGGTGAAAGATGCTCTGACCCGAGCGCGCGAAGAAGCCGCCCGCGAATCTACGCCCCAAGCGCCCAAGCAACCAGCAGCCTCTCAGCGGCCCGCTGCAAAACCTGCAGCTGTGCCTGAGCCCGTTTTCACTGAAGTCCCTTTGGGCGCATCGCGCCTGCCGGAAGTGGCGCTGCCACGCATGGTCGAAAGCACCGACGCGGCGGGCCTGCGGGTGCGGGGTTACCCCGCCCTCGTCCCCAAAGAAGACGCCAAAGGAACCGGGAAAGAGGGCGCAGAAGTGGCGGTGCGCCCATCACTAGATGAAGCGCGGCGGGACCACCGGCAGGGGCTGGCCGCCCTCGCACTACAGGAACTGCAACTACCCGCCGGGCGGATCACTAGCCGGTGGACGGGGCGCGAAGCGCTGATGCTGGCCGCGTCCCCCTACAAGTCGACCGCCGTTCTGGCCCTTGACGCGCAACGGGCAGCGCTTGCGGCACTGCTGCAGGAGGAGGACGCCCGGGCGGACCTGTTCGCCATCCGCACGGACGCGGACTACCAGCAGTTGCGTGACCGTCTGCGTGACCAGTTGGAGGACCGCACCTACCGGGTACTGCAGCAGGCTCTGGCGGCCGTGGAAGCTTACGCGGAAGTGGAAGCAGCCATCAGCAAACACGCGGGTGCTTCCGTGAAAGAGGTGCGGGACCGGGTCCGCGATCATGCCGAAAACTTATTCACAGCCGGCTTTCTGACAGGGTTTTCCCCAGACATTCTGGCGGGAATGCCGCGGTATTTGCGCGCTGATACTCTCCGTTTGACCAAGGCCGCACGCTCCGAGGGGGACGTGCGGGTGGATCAGCGGAAGCAGGGGGAGTTGGCAGCGGTGGAGGATTCATTACAGAGGGCGGCAGCGCGGATTGGGGCGCGACCGTATTCAGCGGCAGCAGCCAAAGAGTTAGATCACTGCCGGATGCTGGTGGAAGAACTGCGGGTCTCCCTGTTCGCGGAATCGCTGGGAACCGCGCACCGCGTGTCCCCCACCCGACTATTACGCCGCATTGAAACTCTGGACCAGGGTGGGCAGTGAACGCCGACCTGCTGGACTATGCGCGCCAGGTTCTGGCCGAACACGATCTGCCCGGTTGGGCCGTGAAGTGGGACCGGGCGAAACGGCGTGCGGGTAACTGCGATTACCGGACTAAGACCCTGTCTTTCTCTGCGCCTTTAGCCCGCGTCTTGGAAGCGGAGATCATGCGGGGCGTGGTGCTGCATGAGGTTGCACATGCCCTGACAGGTCCCGGCCACGGGCACGACCGCGTGTGGCGGGCGACCGCCATTCGTATTGGGGCATCGCCTGAGGCGCGTTTGCCGGGGTCCCTGCCAGCACCGGAACCGTCCTGGGTGGGAACATGTCCCCGCTGCCACCAGCAGTTGCGCTTGTATTCGGCACCCAGGGCCGTGCGTTCCTGCGGCCTGTGTAGCAGCACCTTCCAGGTGGACCTTATTTTCGACTGGACCCGGCACGGGGTGCCGACCCAGCCGGGCGGGGCATACGCTCAAAAGCTGCGTCAGACCCTGAGGCTGGTGGCGGCGAGTCAGAGGTAAGACGGTGTCTGGCGGTGCTGCCAAAGTGCGTGCGTCCGGAAGCTTCGCAGAAGGTGCGTCCAGCGGGATTAGGTCCCGCAGTGCCTCCGCCTCCCCCAGCTTTTGCTGGACCGGAAAGCCCGCTACAGACTCAGCACCAGCCGCAAAGCGGAGTCGACCGCGCGCATTTCGGCCAGACCCAGATGCCCGACGCGTTCGCCAAGCCGGCTCGGGTCGACGGCGCTCACCTGCTCGGCAAGCACACGGGTCCGACGCCCGTCGATCTCTATTTCCGGACGAAACGTTGCCGCGCGCGCGGATGTCGATGTAGGTGCCACGAGCCAGGTAGACAGGTTCGCAAGCTCATCCGCCTGCACGACTACGGCGTAGCGCCGCCCAGTCTGCTCATGCCCGCGCACTCCCCTAGGCACGTTGAGCTGGAAGACGTCACCACGCACGCAATGAGTCCATGTCACGCAGTACTTCGGCCGCCTCCGCACGATCACCCTCGTCGGCTGCCAGCTCATCCGCCTCAGCGCGAAGTCGGGCCTTCGCATGGCGAGCGGCGGCTTCGATGAGCGCGTCGCGAACCACACGTGACACCGGCGCGCCGTCTGCAGTCAGTTCGTCAAGTGCGAGTCGTGTGTCATCATCGGGGCGAAAGGTGATTGTGGAAACCATGGCGCAAGTGTCCCACAAAATGTAATACATTACGAGCTGCTGACCGTCCCTACCACGCTGACCCGACATTTGAACGAAACGCTAGGGCGTTTAAGATTGGGGCGTTTAAGAGATGACAGCAATCGGGGTCACCAAGGCCACACGCG
>CAYFVT010000122.1:0-2479 GCA_964346705.1 uncultured Actinomyces sp.
CCATCGTTGAACGGGTTCTCCTCTAACACCGCCGAGGTCGCATCCAGGTCGACACCGTTGATCGTGAGCGCCCACTCGTCGCCCTCCACAGTCGAACCGAGCGGCAGTGGATTTTCGCGAGTCTCCCCGGCGGTCTCCTGCTCGCCCGTCGGAGCCTCTTCCTGAACGACCGGGGCTTCGGCCTGATCAGATTCACCGCCACCGGCCATGGAACCAAGACCAATGAGCGCCGCAAGCACGATAAGGACCCAGAACCACCATCGCTTATAGAACGGCTTTTTTGGTTTGCTAGGCCCAGCCGCCGCGGTCGGGGCGCCCTGCTGAGGTTCAACTGCCGGCACAGGGTCGCTAGTCGGACTTTGGTAAGGGGTCACCCTGTCATCGGAGCCGGGCGTGAAACGGGTGCGGCCTGTCATTGATCTTTCCCTAAGACGTGGCGCGCACGCGGACCTCACTGTCCCCGCAGCCGCATCAAGAACTCGATCTCCCGATCTAGCTTATCCACGCTTGCGTGGCAGTCCCCAAGATCCAGAGACCGGAATCTGGATCTTGGGGCGCTTCCGTCCGCTCGGCGTCTTTACACGTTCGCCTGACTCCGCGGCGCGGAAACAAGATTCTGGGGACGCGTCAGCCGATGTAGTCCGCCCAGTCCACCTCAGGTAGATCGGCGCCGTTCGGGAACGTCACTTCTACCTTGCCCAGATCGTCCTCGGACGGCATACTCCAAGCCGCGATTGTGCCGTGAATGTCCTTCAACTGGTCGATGCTGTCCATCTCATCAAGTTCAGTGCTTCCCGTGAAGATGACGTAGATGATGTCGGACTCGCCCGCAGGGATGTCGCCGGCATACCCCATGTTGGCGTCCATCCCGTCCACCGTGGTCTCCCCCCAACTACCAACCTTGAGGGCCTGGTCCGTCTTGTTTGTGGTCTCCACGATGTAGCCCACGGTCCCGTTGGGAGCCTTCGTCGCGCCGATCACCGCTACCCGCATGTAGTCCGTGTTCAGGATGACTTGGAAGTCCTCAACCGGGGTGCCGTATTCTTCGGCCTCCGCAACTTCGTCGGCGTCTTCCTCAGGTTGCGCTTCGACCTCTTCAACAATTTCGTCCTCTGGCGCAGGCGCTGTGTCCGCCGCCTTTTCGTCCCCGCACGCGCCCAGAGTCAACGTGAGCGCCAGGGCTGCCGCCGCGGCTAGGATCTTTTTGGTTTTCATTGGTCTCCGCCCTTCATCGTCGTAATGCTGGCGCAGGCCTTTCGTGGAACGCTGCTTTGACCTGGCTCTTTCAGCGTAGCGACTGCTTAGTGCCTGTGGGCTGTTTCACAGTGTTGGGAGTGTGGTGGTCGCCCTCTCCTGCGTGCCACCGTTAGCGCCTGGAAAACAGCGAGTGGCCAGCGACATGCCGGTCCCGCTCCACGATTCGTTGGTAGACGAGGCGGGTCAAGGCCGGGCTGTGGAAGCGTTGGTTCGCGCCCAGGTGCCCGGCCCGCATCGTGTGGATCGCTAACCGTCTTGCCCCTTCTAGTTTTTCTGGCTGCAGCCGACTGGCTCCGAGGGCGCCCAACGGCATTCTGACGGCGTCCACGGGCACAAAGTAGCGGCGCGGGTGTCTGGCGAACTCCACGGGCATCCCGCGAACCTGACCTGTACGGCTGAAAGGCCGCGGCCGCCTGAAGATCCAGTAGCCCTTCCCCCGAGGGATAAAGGTCTCTTCTTGGGCGTTCAGCCACCAAACGAGCCCATTGCTGCCCTCTAGGGTCCCCACCCCGGCAACCTGTTTCCGTCGGGGGAAGTAAGCGAACTGCAACATCCCGACGTTCAGGGTGGCAAACCTTCCGCCGCCCGTGCTGGGGGCATCTGACAGGCTCCAAAATTTGCCCTCTGTTTCCACCGCGTTTGGGATCACGTTCGCGACCACCTGGGCTAGTTCATCCACCACGGCCTGCCACACCATCCGGCCATCGGGCAGCTTTTGGCGGCCGAAGGCGGCCGTTGCGAGCTTCGTGGGGTCGCGGCCCCAATCCCCTGTCAAAGCCTCAACGAAGGGAGCCACGTCATAGCGGGCCTGCCCGGTCGCCCAGTGCTCCTGGGCTTCCGTTGGGACAAACGGGTCCAGCACCGATGGTTCCGCATGCCCAAAGTTGAAGGTCTTATTCCGCAGGTTCGCCCCTTTGCGGCGTTTGCGTATCCACTCGCGCTCTATCGGTTCCAGCTTCCCTTCTGGAACGTGGAGGAATTCGAGGGCTAGCACGTCCTCCCACGGAGCATGATGGTCCGATCCGTGGCGGTGCTGCGCGTACCGGGCCACGATGTTTTCTGTCTTCCCCACGTACTGGTCGCCGTTGTCGAAATGCAGGACGTAGATTCCTCGGCGTTTATTCGGGAACAAGGCCTGCACAGACGAACGGTCTTCCAGCACCCACTTTTTCATGCCCCCAGCCTCCCATTCCCGAGTGGTTTACGCCCAGCATCCCGGGTT
>CAYFVT010000123.1:0-2477 GCA_964346705.1 uncultured Actinomyces sp.
GTGGGATTGAGCAGGTTTTCTATGGCGAACACTTCGTTTAGTTCCTCGTGGGTGAGCAGCCCACGTTCAACGACGACTTCCCGCACCGTTTTGCCGGTGGCAGCACATTCTTTGCCTACGGAGTCGCCCTCGTCGTGACCAATGATGTCAGTCAAGTAGGTGACCACGCCGATCGACTGTTCCACGTAGTCGCGGCACACCTCCTCGTTGACCGTGATCCCGTCCACACACTTCTCGCGCAGCACTTTGGCGCCCTGTTCAAGAAGTTCGCTGGATTCGAACAGGCACTGAGCCATGACTGGCTCCATCACGTTTAGCTGCAACTGCCCGGCCTCCGAAGCGGACCACACGGTCACGTCGTTGCCGAATACTTTGAAGCAGATCTGGTTCACAACCTCAGGGATGACGGGGTTCACCTTCGCCGGCATGATGCTGGATCCCGCCTGTAGCTCCGGCAGGTTGATTTCATTCAGCCCAGCCCTGGGCCCGGAAGAAAGCAGGCGCAGGTCGTTGCTGATTTTCGACAGCCGTCCTGCTGTTTGTTTCAGGGCAGAGTGTGCAGAAACAAAATCACCAGTGTCTGACGTTGCTTGAATCATGTTTTTGGCGCCTCTGATTGGTAGGCCGGTCACCTGCCCCAAAGCCGTGACCACCAGTTCCTGGAAATCAGCGGGGGTGTTCACCCCCGTGCCAATTGCCGTTCCGCCCAGGTTGACGGTCAGCAGGGCGAGGGATTCGCGTCGAAGGTGGCGGACCTCTTGGCGCAAACTGTCCCCGAAGGCAACGAACTCTTGGCCTATAGACATGGGGACGGCATCCTGGAGTTGAGTGCGACCCATCTTTATTACGTGCTGGTTCTTGTCGCCAAGACGATCGAACGCGTCCGCCAGAGCCTCCAGCTCATCCGCCAGGGCTTGGATTCTGCGGTAAACGGCTAGCTTCAGTCCAGTTGGATAGGCGTCATTGGTGGACTGCGACTTGTTCACATCATCGTTCGGGTGGATAACGCCGTAGTCTCCCTTCTGCAGCTCCATGGTTTCCAGAGCCAGGTTGGCCACCACTTCGTTGGTGTTCATGTTGACGGAGGTGCCAGCCCCACCCTGAAACAGGTCGACAGGGAACTGGTCCAATGCCACCCCCTGGTCAAGTAGCAGGTCGCACCCGGCGACTATGGCGTCAGCAGTTTCCTGGCTAATGACCCGCGCCTCCCGGTTTGCAAGGGCGGCAGCCTTCTTGACCTGCACCATGCCGCGGACGAACTCCGGATAATCGCTCACGGTCTTGCCGCTAATAGGGAAGTTCTCGACTGCCCTTTGGGTGTGGACGCCGAAGTAGGCGTCGTCCGGCACACTCTTTGCTCCTAAGAGGTCAACTTCTTCGCGAGACATTACGGCCTGCTTTCCAAACATTGTCGATAGGTTTGCCAATAATTTGCTCAGCTAAGTCTACGAGTATCCAGATCCGCCTTGTCTAAGTTGACCAAAACTAGGCGGGTCCCCGGAAACACTGAGGCCTTGGGCGCCGCGAGGCCATGTGACAGACCCGAACCCGCATCGCCTACGATGGGCGCATGAACACGCAGGAAGCTGCTTCCGCCCTCATCCTCAACAAGGATGGGGAACTACTGCTTACGCAAAGGCGGGATGAACCGCAGGCGGGAAGGTGGGCCCCTCCCGGGGGCTCTGTCGAATGCGGTGAGTCCCCAGCGCAGGCCGCAAGGCGTGAGGTGTTCGAGGAAACTGGGCTAAAGGTCCGCATCGGTGCCCTGGCCACAAAAGTGCAGGTCCCCGTTGACACCGAGCAACAGTTCTTAGTTTTCTCCTTCTGGGTGGAGGACTATTGGGGACAGTTGCAAGCGGGGGATGACGCGTTGGCACTGATCTGGGCGGATCGTGACCAGCTGAACGCGTTGCCCCTGGTGGCTGGATTGACCGATACCCTGTCTGGTCTCGGCCTCCTTTGATCTGTCTTCCGCGCGGAAGACAGGGGGCGCAGCTTTCTATCCGCCATTGGCTCTCCTATTATGTGAGCACAGTAACAGTCAAGGCGTGGGGCTAGTCATGGGTGCCCGTCCCAGGGCCCGTTCATGATTAGAAGCGGGTAAAGGAGACGGCAATGGGCTTCATCAAAGCATTTTCGGGAGCGGTCGGCGGGACTCTGGCCGATCAGTGGAAAGACTACCTGCTGCCGCCCCAGGGTCTGGCTCCAACCGCCGCGCTGTTTCCGGGCGTACCGAAAGGGCAAAACCGGGGGCGTGGGTCGAACGTGCGCGCGTCGGAGAACATAATCACGAATGGCTCTCGCGTAGTTGTTCCAGAAGGCTACGGGCTGCTCACCTTTCAAGATGGTGCCCTAACTGCTTTCGTGGCCGAGCCGGGCGGATACATTTGGCAGTCAGCTGACCCTAATTCCCGGTCCCTTTTCGCGGGGGACGGTTTCCTGGCCTCCACTGTCGGAATGTCGTGGGAACGGTTCAA
>CAYFVT010000124.1:0-2440 GCA_964346705.1 uncultured Actinomyces sp.
CCCCTCGTCTTCACCATTGTTGGTGGTGGCGACATGCTGATACACATGCCGGTGGCGGAGAGTGCGCAGACGGAAAATGGGTGGGATTTCGCCCGCCTCATGGAGCCCATTGCTGACTACATTCAGGGCGCGGACCTGGCCTTATGCAACATGGAGGTTCCGCTTTCCCCGCAGGACCGCAACATTGCCGGATACCCAATATTTGGCGCTCCGACCAGCTTGGCAAAGGGAATGCTGGAAACGGGTTGGCATGGTTGTTCGACCTCGACCAACCACTCATTGGACCAGGGGTACGAGGGCGTCACTTACACCCTGGACGTGTTTGACGAGGTTGGCCTCGGCCACGTGGGCACAGCACGCTCCCAAGAAGAGTCAGACGCTCCCCAGATGTACCGCATCACTGGTGAGGACCAGGAAGTTACGATTGCTAACATCGCTGCCGCTGCCAACCTGAATGGGTTGGAATTGCCCCAGGATGCGCCGTGGGCCGTGAACCTGATTGACGTGGATCGTTTGGTGGAGCAGGCTAAACAGGCGCGGGCAGAGGGCGCAGACATGGTGATCGCATCAATCCACTGTTGCGATGTGGAGTACTCCTTCACCCCCGAGGAGCGGCAGTCCGATATTGCCCAACAGCTCGCAGATTCCGGCGAAGTGGACATCATGCTTAGCCACCACGCTCACGTGCCCAAGCCCATCGACTTCCTTGATGGCGGGCCGGACGGCAACGGAATGTGGGTCGCCTACGGGGTAGGCAACTTTATTTCCAACCAGGACATCGACTGCTGTGTGCCCGAGTCGTCGACGGGAATCCTCGCGTTCTTTACGGCCGAAAAGCAGGACGGCGAACCGCCTGTCGTCCTGGAAGCTGCCTGGCAGGGCGCGACCGTTGACACGAAGGGCGGGCACCTCGTCTCCCCACTGCTGCCGGATGGCTCCGGGTCGCAGACCCTGTCGAAGGACGAGCAAGCGTATCGCCATAACCTGCTGTTGGACATCGTGGGGGACAGCCCGGCAGAGCAGCTGCTAGAGCCACCCACAACTAGCAACACCACTGAGGTACTTCCCAGGGGGTAATGCGCCGCAACCGCGTGGTTGGCACGCAGTAACGTCCGCCAGTTACCTCGGCCGGCAGTCACGGCGGCAGCGTTCGGCGAGCAACGGGAGCAAACGCGCGTGTAACGGGAGGGCGAGACCGCGTTGGGGGTTTCTCCGCCAGCAAGTGTCAGGGTTGGCTTGGAGACATGCGTACGCCCGGGGCGTGCACCAGCGCCCGCATTTGAGCCGCGCTGCCGCCCTCGCACTCCATACCCCACCCGGACGTTCCCAGCCTTTGCCCGCCGGCTGTGCGCGACTGAGGACTGCGGTCAGCGGCTCTTGTGCCAGTCGAACGCAACGAAGTACCCTCAACCGCGGCCGGTCAGCTAGCACTCGCGGACTTAAGGGCGCTTGCCGGACCCCGGAAAGGCCGGTAGCACGCCAATTGGGGCTCGGCTCCGAGGGGCAGCAAAAAGGGGGGCGGATCCGGGCATGACACCCGGGATCCGCCCCCTTTGTTCTAGTTTGTCCCCTGAGGTTAGCGAACCCAGACGGGCGTGCCGTCCGGAATCTGATTGTAGAACCAGATCGAATCCGCCACTGACAGGCGCACGCAGCCAGCGGAAGCTCGCTGTCCCAGCATCTGACCGTAGGACACGATGTAGTTTCCACTCCGGTCGATGGGGATGGAGTGGAACAGGATCGGACCCTTGAACCTCACCCAATAATTCGCGCCCACGCCGTCCGGGTTCATGAACCTGGGACCACGTGCGGTAATCGTGTAGCGGCCCCCGGGCGTGGTGTGGCCTTCCCTGCCTGTCGAGGTGAGCATCGTGTAGATAGTCTTCCCGTTGCTCTTCACGTACACCCGCTGCTTCCCGCGGTTCACTTCTACAGAGAGTGAGGACGCCTTGTACTTGGAAAGCCGGGGCGGATTCCCGGTGTTGACACGCCACCTGATGCCCTTGGAACCAGAGTTCCGGGAAGTGGTGGTGTAGCCGGACTTCCGCCCGGTGACCTTCACTCTGATCCGGCAGTTCAGGTTGCTCGCTTTCATGACGTGCGACCGGCCCGTAGCACCCTTGATGTTCCGCCCGCATGCCTGCCACTGGTAGCTGAGACGCGTCCCCTTGCTCCAGACGCCAGGGTAAGCGTACAAACGCGCACCGGGACTAATGTTGCCGGCAAACGTGGGCTTGCCCTTCTTCAGAACGCCCTTCTTCAGCTTGTAGCCCTGGCTGTACCGGAACTTGGTGGTGTTGTACCCGGTCCGGGCACGCTTAACGCCGACCCGTATGGTTTTGCCTGCCCGTTTGCCAGCGAGGGTGATGGAACGGCTGGAAGAGGTGCGGATGGTGCTCCACGTGCCGTTCGCGTTCTGTTGCTGCCAGCGGTAGGTATA
>CAYFVT010000125.1:0-2439 GCA_964346705.1 uncultured Actinomyces sp.
CCGGCACCTTCACTGTCAGGGAAGTGGAGGCCCCCGCCTCAACTTGTTCCTGCGAAGAGTATTCGACGCGGCCACCAAGGTCTGCAACGAATCCGCGAAACTCGTCCCCAGCCTGCGCTGGTTCCCGGGTGGTGACTTGCGCGTCCGCGGTGCGGATCAGCTGCTCCTGGACGACTGCGCCTTGGAATTGTGCTGGAGCCTCTGCTTCCTGCCAGTCGCCCAGCTCAGCACTCGAATCCGGGGCGCCCATAGCGTCTTGGGCCGCCACCTGAACCGAAGACCGCGCTTCCTCCCAGGCCGTGTCATCATGACTTCCGCTCTGGCATGCGCTCGCAGTCAACGCAGCCGCTAACGCGAGGACGGCTATTACGGGCTTTTTCAATGAACGCATACCCGCAGTTTAGTTGGGCCATCCCTTTGCAGTAAGTGTTCATAGGTGCAATCGTAGTCGAGTCTCTGCTGGCAACCCCGGCACCGTGAGGTGGCCGTCCCGGGTGGTGGCGGCAGTCGTTGTTGTCTTGGCGACGAATCGGTTCATGCTGCGCAGTAGCGGTAAAAGAGCTGAGTGTAGTGCTCCGCGATGGATTGAAGCGCGGTTTTACTCGTCTGGACCAACGATTCGATGAGATAGGCAACCGTTTTGACAGGATTGGTACCCGGTTGGATGCGACGCGCCTGGATTCGAACGTGATGAGCTCCAGAGGCGACGGGGTCTGCACACCTTGAGGTCCCTGGCGGGAATCACCGACTGTGTGTGCGCAGTGCTTACGCGGGGCTGAGCGGACGAATTTCATGCTCCAAATTCGGCCGCGTCCCTTCAAAGTTGGGGGACGAAAAATAGCCGCGAAGCGGGGTGTGGGCGTGGTAATTTGGGGACGGTGCGCGCACTGGTGCACGTATAAGAAGGAGGAGGAATGAACACCCCGTTAGAGCAGGCCTCCAACCCGGCTACGTCCGCTGCGGAGCTGCAGCGCCTCGCCGCTGAAGGTGGAAGCGTCCAACTGGCTGTTGCGCAGAACCCGAGTGCTTACCCGGGCTTGTTGCAGTGGATTGTGGACTGGGGTGAGCCGGAAGCGCAGGACGTAGCCCAGCAGCGTTTGGCTGACGCCACGGTCCTGTCATCCCGGGGCGCCCGCCCGGATCAAACGGACACGCTGCCCTCACCGCCCGAACAGGTTGACAGCTCGTTTGCCGCCGCGGATGAGACGGTGCTTGCCGGCCCGTCCGGCCCCTCCAGCTTTTCATCTTCGCCTGTCCCGGCGGGCCTGCCGCCCCCGGGTTCCACAGCACCCCAACCAGCAAGCCCCCCGGCGGGGCCGTCTGCCGCACCCGCATTCGGGGCGCCTTCCAACGTGCAGCCGCCCCTTTTCACACCGCAAACCCCTGCCCCTGCCCCCGCCCTTGCGGAAAAGAAGCAGAATAACTATTTGGTGTACGTGATCGTCGGGTTAGCTGTTGTTGCGGTAGCGGCAGTTGTGGCTGTTTTCTGGATTTTTTCGGGCGGGAAAGGTGAGGAGCAAACGGCGGGTGACCCCGTCCTCATTCAGGATGGGCCGGCTGAGGAAGCCGAGTCGGAAGAGGCCACGGTCGTGGAGTTGGAGTCCCGGGACACGCTGGACACTTCGGCTGATGAGGAGGAGGAAATGGTGAGGAACCGGGAGGAAGACACTGTTCGCTACCCACCTCCCCCCGGCGCGTACCAGCTGCCAGAGTTCGCGTCGCCGACCGGGAACATTGTTTGCGAAATGTATGACGGTCGTACGGCCTGCACCATTGATGAGAAGCAGTGGACGGAACCCGGTTGCTCCCGGGGCCCAGTGACCGCCGTGCTAGAGGGTGACGACGTTCTCTGGGAGTGCGGCCGCAGACCGATCGCATCCCGCGGTGTTCCCAAACTTGACTACGGTGAAGTAAGCGAATCTGAAACGGACGCCTGCATTTCCACTGAAAACGGGATTAGCTGCTGGAACCTGCGCACAGGTCGATCGTTCGCGATGGCACGCCAAGACCGAACGGAAGGTGCTGACGGCATGATTCTGGAAAGCCAGTTCCCCTGGCGCTAGGATCCTGCACATGGCTCCCGGTCCGCGCACAATCCGCGGCGCGGCGCGCCGATTGGAGGAAATGATCTAATGGCACCCCGCGTCACCCCACAGGAAGCGTGGGACACGCTGGTGGAAGGCAACAGCAGGTTCATTGCTGGCGCCCACCCGCATTTGAATCGCGGCGCGGAACGTCGGGAAGAGATTCTAGCCAATCAAACGCCGGACGCGGCTTTCCTTGGTTGCTCCGATTCCCGGGTGCCTGCTGAACTGCTTTTCGACTGCGGGTTGGGTGAGCTGTTCGTGGTGCGCGACATTGGGCAAATTGCTAACAGCAACACGGTGGCATCCATGGAGTACGCGGTGTCTGAACTGGGGGTTGCCCTCATAGTTGTCT
>CAYFVT010000126.1:0-2434 GCA_964346705.1 uncultured Actinomyces sp.
GGCTCCCAGCGTTACTTGAGCGCGGACGGATCCGAACCAGCGGCGGAGGGTCACGACTGGCTGCTCAGCCGGTAGCCGGCGCCGCGGACCGTGCGCAACAAAGGTGTGGGGAATGGGGCATCAATCTTGCGGCGCAGGGAGCTGACATGCACCTCAACAACGTTCGTGTCCGCGGGGGCTGCGAAGTCCCACGCCGCGTCGATCAGGCTTTCCTTGGACACCACGGTGTCGGGAAGGCGGGCCAAGTGCAGCAGAATGTCGAACTCCTTAGTAGTCAGGTGAACTTCCTTCCCGGCCCGCACCACCCGCCGCTGCTCTGGGAAGACTTGCAAGTCACCGACGGTGAGGGGATCATCGGCTGACACTTGGGCTCCCCCGTCACGTGGCTCCGCGAACCCTGGTTTCGTTGGCTGGGGCGAGGTCGGCCGCTGCTCGCCTTCAAGCGTTCCGGCGCGGCGCGCCAGTGCCCTGAGCCGTTCCACCAGCACCAGGTAGTGGAACGGTTTCGTCAGGTAATCGTCAGCCCCCATGCGTAGGCCTTGTATTTCATCGGCCTGCGAGTCCTTGGCGGTCAGCATCAGAATCGGTGTGGTTATCCCCTGGTCCCGCAAGCGTTTACACACTTGGTAACCGTCACGGCCGGGCATCATGATGTCTAAAACAATGACATCGAACTCCCCGGATTCGGCTAGGGCTTGGCCGGTAATCCCGTCATGCGCGGTATCTACCGTGAACCCTTCAGCCGTCAGCCCTCGCTGTAAGGCTTGTACTAGGCGCCGCTCGTCATCCACGACTAGAACTTTCACGCATTCCCCTTCCCCGCGCGGGACTCCCCTTCTGACATAGTGCCAAACAGTGAGCATGCAAGGAAGGTGAGTGCTTGAAGCTGAAGGGAACCTGAAGATCTTGGCGGCCTTCAGCTCTTCTTCAGGTTGGCCCAGCACACTGGAGGCATGCGAGCAAGGAAGGGTGCAATAACAATGAGAACTGGCAACATGAGAATTGGAACAAGAACGTTTAGGACGCGGGGGGCGCTGGGGGCTACCAGTGCGGTGGCGGCCCTGGTTTTGGTGGGCTGCACGATGGGCACCCCCGACCTGACGGTGACCTCGGTTGAGCCGATTGTGACTGAAGCTGAGATGTCGGCCCAGTCGGGCGCGGCGGCCTCCAACAACCCTGCCTCCGATGAGGATTCGGGGGAGGATGAGTCCGCCCTGTCCGGCGTGCAGGTGAGCCCCGAGCGGGCGGTGCAACTCGCCATGGCCAGCTTTCCCGGCAGTGAACTCTTGGGGTTGGATTTGGAGCGTAACCGCGGGGTGACGGCGTGGGAAGTGAAAATCGCGGACGGCCAGAACCAGTCCGAGGTGTACGTTGACGCGGTCACTGGTGAGATTGTGGGTAGTGAGGACGAGGGCGCCGTAAAAGCCAAGCACCTTCACCGCATGGAAGCTGACCATGTGGGCTACCAGAAAGCCATGCGCCTCATGCGTCAGGAAGCGGGTGGCGGTGAAATTGTGGAGCTCGAACTGGACGATGAGGATGGACGCATCGTTTGGGAAGGCGAAGTTGTCACTCCCGGCCACGGCAAATGCAAAGTGGTCCTAGACGCAGACACGGGTGCAATGATCGAACGTAAACACTGCCAGCAGGCTGGCCAGCAAACGCGGCAGCAGACAGGCACCCACCACAACGACAGCAACCACAGCAATAGGCAGGGGAACATGGGAAGCAACTCAGGCCACCGCGGCAGTGGCCACAATGGGACCGGTCACCGCGGAAGCTAAGCAACGCGGGGGTCCGGCGGGGGCCTGCCCGATGCAGAATGGTCGGCAGCTCCTGGTGCCCCATACAACTCAGTGCGGGGCAGCAGAAGCTAGCGGGTGACGCGTGGAGCTAAAAACGGCCCTAAAAACGTGCCCCACCGGGGCCGCATTGGCGCGCTACGCGGCGAGCCAAGCCTGAACGAGCGACGCGAATACGATCGGGGCACGGGCCAGCCGCGCGGGAAACGGTCTCCAATGGTGTCACGGCGTGTTTTGGGATAACCGGGCGATTGCAGGACAGCGGGGAAGGAAAAATGGGGGATTTCGGCCGTTTTCAGGCCACCACGATCCCACAGTCGCCCCGTTATCCCAAAACCGAAAGTGCGCGGACTGTCAACCTGTTCGGAGGCACCCCCGTCACTGCTCTGGCCGCCGAGACACAGCCAACCGGACCCAAACAAGCGACGGGAACAGGGTCGGGGCGCAACGCCAGCCGCCAGGAATGGAACGCTGCCGATTCGAAGGGGGCTTCGAGCCCCGAACGTCTCACAACCAGCCTGGCACACACCGGGAGTGCTCCCGCGGTCCCGCACAACTGAGTGCGGGACCGTTGGAGCTGCCGGAGGCCCTCAGAGTCACTCGTCCAACGTGGACAGGTCGCCTTCCTCTTG
>CAYFVT010000127.1:0-2404 GCA_964346705.1 uncultured Actinomyces sp.
GCGAAGGCCTCTTTTAGTTCCTCGCTGACCATTGCGTTGCCGCCGAACTTGATGACGACAATGGCGTCGTTGTGTTCCCGCAGCCATGGCAGCGCTTGGGCCAGGGTGTTAGCGAACCGGCGCGCCTCTTCGGGGGCCTGGAAGTGCCTTTTGATAGTCACGTTGTGTAAGCGCTGTTCTCGTGCACATAACCGTGGGTCAGGTCATTCGTCCAAATGGTTGCCTCCGCATCCCCAGCCGCTAGGTCGAGGGCGACCTCAACGTGCCTTGGGGTCATGTCGACCTCACTAATCGGCCGGTCGGGGCCACCCTGGGAACAGACACGCACTCCGTTGATCGACACGTCCACCTCGTCCGGGTCGAAGTGCGCGTCAGAAGTGCCAATGGCCGCCAAGATGCGCCCCCAGTTCGGGTCGTTGCCGAAAACGGCCGCCTTGAACAGGTTGTTCCGCGCCAACGTGCGGCCCACGTCGACCGCGTCCTCTTCACTGTCCGCCCCGCTGACGATGATGCTGATGTCATGCGTGGCGCCCTCCCCGTCCTCCTGCAATTGACGGGTTAGATCCAAGCACACGGAGTGCAGGGCTTCCTCAAACTTGCTTGGCGTGGGCGCCTTCCACGACGCGCCTGAAGCCATCAGCGTCACTTGGTCGTTTGTGGACATGCAGCCGTCAGAATCCAGCCGGTTAAAAGTCGTGTCCACCGCACGTTTCAGCGCTTCTTGGGCGAACTCACTGGAGATTTGGGCGTCCGTTGTGATCACAACCAGCATGGTTGCCAGGCCCGGGGCCAGCATGCCCGCGCCTTTCGCCATGCCCCCGATCTTCCAACCTTCAGCGTCCTTGTAGGCAGCGGTCTTGGGGAACCGGTCGGTCGTCATGATTGCTTCCGCCGCAGCCTGCCCCCCTTTGCGGCTGGCCAAGTCAACTAATGTGGGCAGATTGGTGAGGACGGACCGGCGGAACTCACTTCCTCCCGACCCGATCAAACCGGTGGAGCACACTTGGATTTCGTCTGGGTTGACTTTCAGCAGCCGCGCGGTTTCTTGCGCTGTCAGCACGGTGGTTTCGTAGCCGTAGGGGCCCGTGAAGCAGTTGGCAGTGCCGGCGTTCAGCACCACCGCTTTGGCCTCACCCCCACTTTCGGCCAGCGCCTTTTTGGACCAGCGGATTGGATTTGCTGTCGCCCGGTTGCTGGTGAACACGGCGGCTGCTGCCTGTTGCGGCCCGTCGTTGATCACTATCGCCAGGTCTCTCTTCCCACTTTTGCGGATGCCTGCTGGCATACCGAAGGCACGGAAACCTTTAGGTGTGGTTACGGTCATGGTGCTACTCCGTTTACGGTCAGGCCGGCATCTTCCGGCAGTCCCAAAGCAATGTTCGCAGATTGAATGGCGGCCCCCGCAGTGCCCTTAGCCAGATTGTCGAGGGCGGCTACGACCACAACCCTGCCAGCACGCTTGTCCAGCGTGACACTCATAAGAAGGGTGTTCGCCCCCACGGTGGAGGCGGTGGCGGGATGCTCCCCCGACGGAAGAACCTGGACAAAAGTTTCATCGCCGTAAGCGTCCAGCCAGGCCTGGCGCAACTGGTCCTGGGTAACGCCCGGCTTCACGGGCGCGGTGCTGGTGGCAAGGATGCCGCGCGCCATGGGAACCAGGACGGGGGTAAAGGAAACCCGAACGTCCTGCCCGCCCGCGCCTTCTAAGGCTTGCTCAATTTCGGGGATGTGCCGGTGCACACCGCCAACCGCATAGGGACTGGCGGACCCCAGAATTTCGGAGGCCAACAGGTTCGTCCGCAACGCCTTCCCCGCGCCCGACGGGCCCACCGCTAAGACAGTGACAATGTCTGAGGGGTCGATCAAGCCCGCAGCGACCCCCGGGGCCAGTGACAATGAGACCGTAGAGGCATTACAGCCCGGGGCCGCAATCCTCTTCGTCCCCACCAGGTTCTGCCGCTGCTTGCCGCCAGCCACGCCGCCCTCTACTGGCAGTTCGGGAACACCGTAGGTCCACGGCTGGTTGAAAGCGCCCCCGTAGAACGCTTCCCAAGCCTCCGGGTCATGCAAGCGGTGATCAGCGCCCAAGTCAATCAGCACGGTTTCCGGGGACAGCTCTGCCACCTGGTCCGCAAGCGCCCCGGACTTTCCGTGCGGCAAAGCAAAAAACACAACGTCGTGCCCCGCCAGGTTCTCCGCGGTTGTCTCCACAAAGACATGATCCTTCAGGGAGCGCAGGTGCGGCTGCACGGCGCCAAGGGTTTCCCCCACATTCGAACGTGCCGTAAAAGTCGTGGGGACCAGGTCCGGGTGCGTGAGAGCCAGACGCAGGGCCTCACCCCCCGCGTAACCACTAGCGCCAGCAACGGCGACCGTGAGTGACATGCTGCCCCCTCCCTAGCTC
>CAYFVT010000128.1:0-2371 GCA_964346705.1 uncultured Actinomyces sp.
TACTTCCAGAACTTCGTGAACTCTGACCTGGACCCGGGCATGATCCGCTCCATGTGCTGCCGACTGCAACTTGATTTGCGGGAACTGCTGAAGCGGGGCAACGGACTGTTCGGCTCAGCAGAACTGACCGGCTCCATTGGTGTCGTAACAGTGAACTTGGCCCGCCTTGGCTACCGTTTCCCCGGCCAACAGGAACTACTTTTAGAGGAACTGGATCGCCTGATCGACCTGGCGGCAGGCACCTTGGAGGTACGCCGAAAAGTGGTGCAGGACCGGATAGACGACGGCCTCTTCCCCTTCACACGCCACTATTTGGGTACGTTGGATAACCACTTTTCCACGATTGGTGTCAACGGCATGAACGAGCTAATCCGCAACTACACGGGGGACGCCTACGACATTACGGACCCGCGCGGCCACGCCCTGGCCGTTGACATTCTGGATCACGTGCGGGACCGGATGGTGGAACTGCAGGAAAGCACTGGGCACATGTACAACTTGGAGGCCACGCCCGCCGAGGGGACCACTTACCGCTTCGCGAAGGAGGACCTGGCGCGCTTCCCGAACATTCTGCATGCGGGGACACCCAGTCAGCCTTACTACACGAACTCATCCCAATTGCCCGTTGGTTACACGGCGGACCCGTTCGCAGCCCTAGAGCAGCAGGAGGAACTACAAGGCAAATACACCGGCGGCACCGTCCTGCACCTGTACTTGGGGGAGCGCATGACAAGCGGTCAGGCAGCCAAAGATATGGTGCGCAGGTCGCTGGCAGCCTTCCGCATCCCGTACATCACGATTACGCCCACGTTCTCAATTTGTCCCACCCACGGTTACCTGGCGGGCGAACACTGGACATGTCCGACCTGCACCGACCAGTTCCCGGACGCCGCACCCCAAGAGTGTGAGGTGTGGACGCGCGTGATGGGCTACTTCCGTCCCGTTTCCTCATTCAACGTAGGCAAAAAGGGGGAACATGCGGAACGCCTCCCATTTTCTGAGGACGCCGCTTCCACTCACGGGCCACTGATCCCTGCCAGTGTCTAACTTGCAAATAGCGGGTTTCGTCCCGTTTTCTTCCGTGGACTGGCCAGGCAAACTGGTTGCATCCCTGTTCTTGCAGGGGTGCCCGTTCCGCTGTCCGTACTGTCATAATCACCAGATTTTGGAGCCCCGCGTTCCCGGCCAAGTCCCGTGGAGCGACGTGGTGGGCCTTCTGTCACGCCGCCAAGGACTGTTGGATGGGGTCGTGTTCTCCGGTGGGGAGGCACTGATGCAGGCATTTCCCGCCAGGCGGAAGAATGGGGTTTTGGCCAGCCCACTGGGTCAAGCAATGCGTGAAGTGAAGGACCTGGGCTTCCAGGTTGGTCTGCACGCTGCTGGGGCGTACCCCAAACAGTTGGCCGCACTGTTAGAGGCGGGGCTGCTGGACTGGGTGGGGTTGGACATCAAAGCGCTTCCTGAAGACTATGAGCGTGTCACGGGAAGTGGGGTGGCAGCCCAGCGGGTGGAGGAGTCTTTGGCCGCCCTCGTCAATCACCCCGAAGTGGACCACGAGACCCGTCTGACCCTGTGGCCCGGAGTGTTGCCCGATAAGAAGGATCCGGTTACTGCGCAGGATCTGCTTTCCTACGCTGTCAAAGTGGCGGACTGGGCCAGGCAGCGTGGGGCAACAAGTTTCGCGTTGCAGCGGTTCCAAACTCAAGGTGCCCCCAACCCCGGTCACGAAAACGTGCGGAGCCGGCCAGGTGCGGGAAGCGCCCGTTCGGGGGACGTGGCATGGTCGGAAGAGCGGGCCTGGGACCTTCTGCGAACACTCGGGTACCCGAGCTTGGCGGTCCGCTAAACTGGTGGGCATGAAACCTTTCCTGCTGGTCTCCACCCGTCCCGAAGAAGAAGCCCTTGACAGTGAATATCAGGCGTACCTGAAAGGTTCTGGTCTGGAACCAGACCAGCTTGATCTGGCTGAATTTGACCTGGTGGGGCTACCCCCAATTGACCCGGAAAAGTATGCGGGCGTGTTCGTTGCTGGCTCACCCTACGGGACGGCGGGTGAGGACGGTTACGTGTCGTCCACGCAGGCTTGGGTGCGCTCCGAACTAGAGGACCTGTTCCGCCAACTGTTGGAAGCGGACACCCCCATCCTGGCGACCGGAACCGCAGCAACCATCCTGGGAACGGTGGTGGGGGCAGCCGTGTCCGGGGAGAACGCGGAATACGGTGAGGTAGTGGACATTGAGCTGGACAGGCTAGCGAAAGATGACCCCATTTTTGGGGGGCTGTCGCGGGTCTTCCTGGCCTACGTTAACCACGGGGAAGCAATCGACGAACTACCGGAAGGTACCGTGCGCCTAGCACGGTCCTTGAACAC
>CAYFVT010000129.1:0-2330 GCA_964346705.1 uncultured Actinomyces sp.
TGGCGCCGGCAGCCTTGGCCAGCAGCACCTCACGGGACTCAAGATCAGCGAGCTGTTTGACAGATTCCGCCGTCAAGGCAGCACCGTCTAGGGCACCGGACTTCAGTACCAGCAGCGGGTTGTCCTTCGCGAAATCGCGTAGGGCCTTCGCCGCTTCGACCGGGTCGCCGGATACGAAAGCAACAGCGGTGGGGCCAGTCAGGTCTTCTTCAAGGAAGTCGAAACCAACCTTCCGTGCAGCAAGGGTTGCCAGAGTGTTTTTCACCACCTGGTATTCCACGTCGTCGCCCAGGGCGCGGCGCAGATCCTTCAGCTCACCGACAGTCAAGCCACGGTATTCAGTCAGTAGAACTGCGTCCGAGTCGCGGAGCTTTTCTGTAAGCCCGTCAACCACGGCATTTTTGTCTTTCTTCGCCATCTTCCACCTCCTGACATTTCTTCAGTAGCTAACAGGATGTCTCGGCCGGAAGAGCGCAATAAAAAATCCCCGGCGCACAGGGCGGTCCGGGGCTTCGCGCAGACTAGTCTGCAGCACCTAAAATCGCACCTGCGCGGGTATTTTAATCCGTCGAGGGCGTGTGCCCCCGCCAGAACCTGCGGTCTTCGGCTGGTCTGATAATAGCAGGGCGCACTCGTCCTCCCACGTCTGCTTGCGGTGAATCTGAGCACAGCGGGCGGCTTTGCGGGTCCCCTATATTGGGGGCATGACCCAGCAACTTTGGACCAACGTTTACTCCTCATCCCTGCAGATGCGCACGTCTTTGGTGGTGGTGACACCGGAGGGGGACAGCGCGGCCCCGCAGGATCGGCCAGATTTGCCGGAGCCGGGCCTGCTGGTGCTGCTCCACGGCCTGACGGGGAACAGTCAGCAGTGGCCGGTTCGGACGGACGTTTCGGCAATTGCGGACAAGCACAACCTGGTGATCGCGATGCCGGAGGGGCAGCGGTCCTTCTGGGTTGATGAAGCCTACGGCCTGAACTGGGGCACCTGGGTGGGCAGCGAACTGCCCGAACTGTTGCGGCGGACGCTGCGGATTTCGTCCGCGCGCGCCAACACTTACATTGGTGGCCTGTCGATGGGCGGCTACGGCGCTTTCCGCGCGGCGTTCGACTACCCGCAAAACTTCGCGGGCGCCTTCTCCCTGTCGGGCACCCTGGACGTATCTGAGGACGCTTTTCGAGGGCGTCACCCCGACCTGTACCGCAACGGTTTCGGTTCGGACACGGACCCGCGACCGCAAGATAACCTGGTGGCGCGCCTGGCCGATCCGGAATTTAGCGTCGGCGAACCCCCAACCCGTTTCTTCGCGACCTGCGGTGAGGGCGACCGTCTTTACGATCAGAACCTGCGCTTCGTGGAAGCAGCGGAAGCGGCGGGGCTGCCCCTGGAGTGGCAGTCCGGCCCGGGCGTGCACAACTTCCGCTTCTGGAACCAGTGGCTGCCGCCCGCCGTTGATTACGTGACCGCTGAATGAGGGCGAAAGAGCAGACCGGCTACCTGCTAGGCATCAGCGCTTACCTGTTGTGGGGGCTGTTCCCGTTCTACTTCGTTGCCCTAGAAATTATTGACCCGTTTGAGGTGATCCCCTGGCGGGTGCTGACCTCCCTAGTTTTCTGCCTGGTGTTGTTGGCGGGCATGCGCCAGTGGGGTCCGCTACGCATGGTGCTGGCCAGCCCGCGTCTGCTGGGCTGGTTCGCCCTGTCGGGCGTGTTGTTGTACGCGAACTGGCAGATCTTCGTCGCGGCGGTCATGCGGGGGCAAATCCTGGAAACTTCGTTGGGGTACTTCATCACCCCCTTCGTGTCCATCGTGCTGGGTGTGCTGGTGCGGAAGGAGAAACTGACCCGCGCGCAGTGGCTTGCCGTCGCGATTGCGGGCAGCGGGGTCCTAGTCAGTGGTGCGGCTTACGGGCGGATGCCGTGGATAGCGATCGGGCTGGCGTTCTCATTCGGCCTGTACGGCGCGGTCCACCAGCATGCCAGCGACAATGTGGACGCGATAACTGGGCTTACCGTGGAAACCCTGCTGGTTGCGCCCCTAGCCATTGTGCAGCTGGTGGTTCTCAGCCCAATGATTGGGGGCCTGGGCGCCTTCGACCACGGCCCACTAGTCCTGGCATTGCTAGCGGGTAGCGGCATAGTCACCGCAATCCCCCTACTGCTGTTTGGGGCTGCCAGCCGCCGCTTACCACTGTCTCATTTAGGTTTCGTCCAGTTTTTGACGCCGGTACTGAACTTCCTGACCGGCTACTTCATTTTCCATGAACACATGCCACCCGCCCGCTGGTTCGGGTTCGTAGTCGTCTGGATCGCGCTGATCATCCTGGTGG
>CAYFVT010000130.1:0-2309 GCA_964346705.1 uncultured Actinomyces sp.
GCCGAACCGGGCGATAAATGGGCGGGCGCCCTGCGGCAACAGCTTGGTTGGCGGGATTCACTGCAATGGGTGCTTGCCCCCTTCACGCTTCCGGATGTCGCTCCGCCTGCGGGGGACGCGACCAGCGACGTTGGTCGGGCGTGGCGGCGCCTGCACCGCAGATACCAGGAACGCACTTCCGTCCTGAAACCCGGGGCAGACTTGAAACAGTTGGCGGACTTGGGTGGGCGCCTTGTCATCCCAGGGGATGCGGAATGGCCGCAGGCGCTAAACGACTTGGGTGAGGCCGCACCGCCCGCACTGTGGGTTCTTGGAGCCAACCTCAAGCAGGGGGAGGTTCCACCCGTGTCCATGGTGGGAGCGCGCGCCGCCACCCCGTACGGTGGTCAGGTTGCTGCCCAAATGGCGTACGACCTGTATCAGCAAGGGCACACGATCGTTTCTGGGGGTGCGTACGGGATAGATGCCGCCGCACACCGCGGTGCTTTGGACGCTGCCCGCCCCAGCCATCCGGATAGTGCGGAACGATTGGCTGGAACACTCCCAACGGTGGCAGTCGTGTGTGGGGGACTAGCGAAACTGTACCCGCCAGGGAACGCGGCGCTGTTCCGCCGCATGCTTGCTGAGGGCGGCGCTATCGTGGCGGAATCCCCACCATCCTTCCGTCCTGCACGGTGGCGGTTCTTGGAACGTAACAGGCTGATCGCAGCCTGGTCCCCGGTCACTGTGATTGTGGAGGCCTCCGCCCGCTCCGGCGCCCTCGCCACAGCGAACCGGGCGCTGGACTTGGGGCGGGAAGTGGCAGCAGTGCCGGGCCCCGTAACTTCGGCAGCCTCCGCGGGCCCCCACCTGCTGATCACCCAGGGGGCAGCATTGGTGGATGGGGCTCCAGCAGTCAGCGAACTAGCCGGGGGACCCGCCACCGGGGAGCACACTCAACAGACGCAGGACACCTGGCTAGAAAAGGCGCTGAAAGGGGTGGACCCCGTGGCCAGACGCACCTGGCAGGCGCTCCCCCTACTGGAGTCAGCCCCCGCCGGGTCCGTAGCACGGGCAGCCGGAATCGCGGGGGACGAGGTCGGGGCCGCACTGATTGCCCTGCAACTGGCCGGCCTCGCCACCCCCGAAAGCGGAGCGGGGGGTGTCAGGTGGCGTCGCAGTAGTATCGGGGCATGACCGACTCGAAGGTGCCCGCCGCTGCCGTGGTCGAAGAGTGGGCCGAAGACTTACGCTTGCGGCGCGGGTACTCCTCGGCCACGGTGGACGCCTACGTTTCCGACGTGACACAACTACTGGAGGCCCTAGCCCCCCAAGCACCGGCACCTCGGACGCCTGTACCTCAGATGCAGGGCAATCCCTCGTCTACATCCAGCACCCAGTCGGCGGGGGCTCGGGTGCTCCGGTTGGATTTGGCCGCCTTGCTGACCTCGCGTGCTTTGAAGTCGTGGCTGGCGGAGCGGGTGGAAAAGGGACGCTCCCGGGCGACTGTCGGCCGGAATCTGGCAGCCATGCGCTCCTTCACTGCTCACCTGGTGGCAGCAGGGATACTGCCGGCGGACCCGGCCGCTGGGTTGAGTGCGCCGGCCCCCGACTCGCGCTTGCCGCAAGTGCTCAGCGTTGACGGGGTTGGGCACTTGTTGGAGCGGGCGAAAGAAGAATACGAGCAGGCGTTGGAAGGCTTAGGGGGAATCCCCGGCAAAGGGCAACGGCTGACAGCAGCGGAAAGGAAGGCTGCGGGGGCGGCCCGCACGTGGGCGGTCGCGGAGCTGCTGTACTCGGGGGCATTACGAATCGGGGAGCTCACCTCCTTGAACTTGGGGGCGGTGGACCTGCAGCGGCTGACAGTTAGGGTCAGGGGGAAGGGGAACAAAGAGAGGATAGTTCCCTTCGGTCGTCCCGCCGTCCCTGCCCTAGAAGCGTGGCTGGTGTCCCGCCCACTCCTCCTGCCACCCGGCAGGGAAGGGGAACAGGCACTGTTTTTGGGTCAGCGGGGAGGGCGAATTAACCCCCGGGTTGTCCGCGGTGAACTGCACCGATTAGCAGCCCGTGCGGGCGTGAAGGACGTAGCGCCGCATGCCTTGCGACATTCTTCAGCCACGCACCTGTTAGAGGCGGGGGCCGACTTGCGTTTCGTTCAGGACTATTTGGGCCACACGTCTTTGGCCACCACCGAAAGGTATACGCACGTGGACGCTAGCCGACTGGCAGCCGTTTACAACCGGGCCCACCCACGCGCGTAAGCACCATCTCGCTTCCCTCGTTTTCACCCGCCCCAAGGTTTCAGGACGACGGGTCCCAGAAGGAAACGG
>CAYFVT010000131.1:0-2187 GCA_964346705.1 uncultured Actinomyces sp.
TCCCTAAGGACGGCGTACCCGCCCTCCTCCACTTCCTCCGGCTCGTCCATTTCTATTTCTTCCACCGCGACATCGGTCTCAATGTAAGAGTTTCCTGATTCCTCCAACATCAAGCCCAGTCCAATCCACATGCCCGTCACCGGTAGCAGTAGCACTGCGCCGCCGATGGAGAAGCCGAGGAACCAGCCGCCACGCCTGCCGGTAAGCGCCGCCCAAGCCAGGACCGCACCTGTCACGGCCACGATCAGACCGATAACGGTCACGATCACGCCCACCGGCCGGTGGGAGGTGAACATTATGAGCACACCCAAAGCGGCAATCAGGAACAGGGCCCCCACCGTCAGGAAACCAACCCGGTTACTGATCTTGGGTCGATCATCCGGCGTAGGAGCGTCCGGTGTCGGGGTGAGCTGCTGGACGCCCGCTTGCCAGGGCGCCCCAGCGGAACCCGCTTGTTGAGGTGCCGGCTGGTAGGGCGTAGAGGAACTGAAAGAGCTACTTGGCGTCTGATACGGGTTGGTGCCTGAACTGGCCACGGGAGCCGTCCTTTCCTGCCCCACGTTCGGTGAGGCCACGTTTTTGCTTGCGGAAGAGTAAATGATTAGAAGGACAACAGCTGTTACCACCAGCGCCCACCAGAAAATTGGGCTGCCAAACACGAAGGGCAGCGTAGGCACGCCAATCATGACCAGCACCAGCGCCCACAGTTGACCCCAGTCGAAGCGGCCGCGGATCGCGGCCTGGGCTTCAATCCGCCCGCCGGGCACAAAAGGCAGCAGCAGCCACGCAATCCCGTACAGGGCAACCGGGAACCACAACAGCAGGGCAGCAGCCACGGTTAACCCGCGCACCAAGCGCACGTCCCACCCGCTTCTGAGTGAAATCCCCCGACAGACGCCCGCTACCCACTTAGGGTCCGCCCTCACCCACCCGCTGGCGCGGATCCTTCCAAAGAATGGGCTTTCCGGCCGTGGTGGCGGCTGCACGTACTGCTGGCTATTAGTTGTCATGCTTCAAGCATTCCTTGGCCCGCGGGCCGTTTCTATGGGGGAAGACCCTGAAAGAACCCTGAACAACCCCCTGGAATGCCCCCGGTTGCTTGGAGGGCGCACAGGGTTTGCGACAATGGGCGGGTGAACAAACAACGTCCGCCACTGGTGCGGGCCCGCAAGGGCACCGCAGACATGGGGGCGCCCTGGGTTGCGGGGGTTTCCTCCGGCCTGGCAGCACACCTACAAGTTCCACTGCCACTGGTGCGGGCGATGTTCGCTGTCACCACGCCACTCCTGCTGGGCCCCCTCCTGTACGGGTTCCTGTGGGTGACAGTGCCAGAAGAAGACTCAGCAACCGCTGTTGCCGAAGCAACCCAGACACAGGGAAACCTTCCTACCACCCCACTGGTCACCGCATTGGCCGCCCCACGGTCTTCTAAGCAGAGTTCAGGAAGGGCGGGTCCAGCATCGCTCAAGGGCGCCCCGTTCCGGGGAACCGCCCTCAACAGAGCTCAGAGGCAACTGCTCACCCTTGGCGCCGGGTCCCTTGGGCTGGCCCTACTCTTGTGGCTGATTCCCCGCTTCACCATGGTCCCCTGGCAGGCGCTGCTGTGGGCCCTGCTGGTCCTGATTGGGGTTGGGCTGACATGGGCGCAAACCCCGCGCCTTTTCGGCCCCCAGTCACAGACTGCAACCATCCTTTTAGCTGTCGGACTGCTACTAGTCGTGCTGGGTGCTCACCAACTTTTCCGCACCCTAGTGCTGGGGGTCCCCAGAACTGTTGCCGCTGCGGCGTTCGTCACCGTGCTGATGCTGGTCGCCCTCGTCCCCCTTGGCGCGCGCACGCTTGGGGAGCTGACGGCTTCACGGACGCGGGAAGTTCGCGAGGCCGAACGGGCCGACATTGCAGCCCACCTGCACGATTCCGTACTGCAAACCCTGACATTATTGAGGGCGAACGCTGACGACCCGGTCCGCGTGCGGGCCCTGTCCTTACGCCAGGAACGGGAACTGCGGGCATGGCTTTACACGGGGCACACACAGCCGCAGGACTCCGTTGCCAGTGCCCTAAAAAAGCAGGCGGCGGACGTGGAAGCAGCCTACGGGGTGCCCATCGAAACCGTGACAGTCGGTGACCGGGCACCCAGCAGCGCCGACCTGGCGGCCCTGGCAGCCGCGGGCGAAGCAATGACGA
>CAYFVT010000132.1:0-2169 GCA_964346705.1 uncultured Actinomyces sp.
GCGTCTGGGCCCCCATTTCTACAGGGAACTTGGAGCAGATCATCACGAACTTGGTGGACAACGCGGTGCGGTTTGCAAGCAGCGAAGTTGAAGTCTCCTGGGGGCGCCGCGACACGGGGCCCGGTGCGGAAGTGTTTGTGACGGTCAGCGATGACGGCCCCGGCATCCCAGCAAAAGACCAACTGCGGATTTTTGACAGGTTTGTGAGGCTGGACGCCCCTAGGGCAAGAAACGAAGGTGGGACGGGCCTTGGCCTAGCCATCGCCCAAGAACTGGCGCAAGCCCACGGCGGATCGCTGAAGGTCGTGGGGCTGGGGGAAGAAGGCGGGCAGGATCCTCGTCCTGGTGCCCGTTTCGAACTGACGTTGCCGCTAGCGAAGCCGGGCGCGGCACCAACGCGGCAGTGAGACTCAGACCATAGCGAGGGTGACATTTGGGACTTAAGCCGCAACAATGGAAGTAAGACACCGTTTGACCAATGGAGTGAAAAATGAGTGAAAACATCCCCGCGGGACCCATAGCGCACAACGCTGAAGTCGACGTGCTGGTGATTGGTTCCGGAACAGGTTTAGCCGCTGCGCTGTCCGCTAAAGAACTGGGGCTCAGCGTAATCGTCGCCGAAAAAGCCCCCGTCGTTGGCGGCTCAACAGCCCTTTCAGGCGGCGCATACTGGGTGCCCGCCAACCCCGCGCTACTGCGCGACGGCTCAACCGACACGATCGAAGCGGGCCACGACTACCTGGAAGCAATCGTGGAAGACTCCCCCACCAACAGGTGGGAAGCGTTCCTTGAAGGCGGGCCCGAAGCCATCGAAATGATTGAACGCACCACACCACTAGAGTTTTTCTGGGCCAAGGGATATTCCGACTACCATCCTGAAAACCCCGGCGGTGCCGCAGTTGGGCGCACGTGTGAGGCTAAGCCATTCAACGCGGCTGTGCTGGGTGAGGAAAGGGCGCGCTTGCGGCCCACCTCTATGGCCGCACCGGTTCCAATGCCGGTGACGGGGGCGGACTACAAGTGGATGAACCTGATGACTCGGACCCCCTTAAAGTCCTGGCCAAAGATCCTCAAACGCGTCACCCAGGGCGTGGGTGGTCTGGCCCTAAAACGTGAATACACGGCTGGCGGTCAAGCGCTTGCAGCCGGTCTGTTCGCAGGAGCCATTGAAGCCGGCATCCCAGTGTGGACGCGCACTTCACTAGTTGAACTGCTGGAGGAAGACGGTGAAGTAAAGGGTGCGGTCCTAGAGCAAGACGGCAAACAGGTGACGGTGAAAACCCGCAAGGGCGTGATCTTGGCTGCCGGCGGTTTTGAGCACAACATGGGGATGCGCGACGAATACCAGGTGGATTGGCTGGGCGACAACGTCTCTTTGGGTGCAGAAACCAACCAGGGCGACGCGATAGTGGAAGCACAAAAGGTTGGGGCCGGGCTACGTCTGATGGAAGAAGCCTGGTGGTATCCGGCAGTGCAACCGTTGCAGGAAGGCGATGCGCCCATGATTTTGCTAGCGGAGCGGGCCCTGCCCGGGACACTGATTGTGGATGCCACGGGACGGCGCTTCGTGAATGAGTCCACCGGCTACATGGGCTTTGGCCAGGCCGTGCTGGAAGAAAAAGCTAAGGGGCGGCCCACTGATGAAATGTGGCTGGTCATGGACCAGGAGTACCGCAACAAGTATGTGTTCGCAGGCTCACTGTTCCCCAGGATGCCGTTCCCTAAAGAGTGGTATGACGCAGGCATTGTTGTCAGTGCTGACAATCCCGCCCAGTTGGCTGAAAAAATGGGGGTGCCAGTTGAGGAGTTTGTGGATGAGCTGACTGTCTACAACCAAATGGCAGCAGCGGGCATTGACGCACAGTTCCATCGCGGGGATTCAGCGTATGACCGCTACTACGGCGACCCAACCCAACAACCAAATCCCAACCTACGGCCCCTTGCTGGCAAACTGCATGCGGTGAAGTTGACCCTGTCCGACCTGGGCACGTGCGGCGGGCTGATGGCGGATGACGCGGCCAGGGTTCAGCGCGACGATGGCAGCGTAATCCCCGGGCTCTACGCCGTCGGTAACACTGCCGGCAACGTGTTTGGTCACGTGTACCCCGGAGCTGGCGCAACCATCGCGCAAGGCCTTGTGTTCAGCCATTTAGCAGCGAAGGATGCTGC
>CAYFVT010000133.1:0-2090 GCA_964346705.1 uncultured Actinomyces sp.
CTCCGGCCCCGGGAGCCCGCTGCGGCCCGCTCAAGCTTCTCGGGTGCAACTCTTCCCCATCCTTTACCTGTCGCGCTACCTAATTCGGAACAGGAGCGAGTACTACCGTCTACTTCTGAACGTCACCGCCCGTGGTGATTGGGAGAGTTGGCTGCTGTTCATGCTTCAAGCAGTGGAGCAGACGTCCCGGGAAACCCTGGCGACGATCACCCAGATACAAGCACTTCAGGACAACTTCCGCGATCGGATGCGCACCGGCAGCCCGGCCGGGGCCAATGCTGACCTGTTGCAGACGGTTTTCGAGCAGCCCTATACCCGTATCGCCGCCGTCATGGAGGCATGCTCCGTGTCCCGCCCAACGGCAACCCGTTGGCTGCGACAGTTGCGCGATGAGGGCCTACTAACCGAAATCACGGAGGGGCGGGAAAGGCTGTTCGTGAACCGCCCCCTGTTGGACATCCTGCGCGGTGAGCAACCGGGGTAATCCCACGCTGCGACGTTGCAACAAACTTTCAACGTCCCCGCAACGTTGAAAGAAAACGGCAAAAACTTTCAATGTCGCGCTTCGGGTGTGCCGCAGCGCCCCGGAGGTCGTGTGCGGCTGGGGTCCCTCCCGCGAGGTCGACGTTAGTCGCCAAAACACCCAAGATTTACGCCGAGTCCTGGCAACAGTTGTCGATCTCGGCGAAGCGGGCCGGCTGACGGAGACTCAGCGGAAGGAAACCCAGCAGACGGAAGACCGGCGGAAACGCCCGCCCCTAGAAGTTCCCCTCCGCCACCTGCAGGCACACCAGCCCTTGCTCACGCCACATGCGTACCACCTTCGCCCGATCTTCCAGGACGCCGGTGACGCGGTAGTGGGGTTCAATGCGTTTCCGCAGGGCCTGCAGCTTTAGGACCTGGTCGGGGCGGTAGTCGCCCTCGGGCCGTAAAAGCAGCAGGTCACACGGGACTTCATGCTGGGCCAGCCACGCCTGTGTCGCCTCCCGCGTCGCCTCACTGCGCCCGGACAGGATCACGATCGCCCCCACCTGCGGGTTCGCCGCAAGCGACTGCACCACTTGGATAACGGGCCAATTCGGCTGATCCCGCTCAATGCCGTCGGTGGCGTAGGGGCTGCGGTCGCCAAGCAGGGCCAGCGTCCCGTCCAGGTCAACTATCCAGCACGCGGGTTTCGTCATGGGATTCTCACTTCTTTGGCAGACACATGTGGAAGGTTCGGCCGGTTTTATTGTACGAGGGCGGCCATCCTCACCCGGGCCTAGTGCTGCGCACAGCACATTTAACCCCGGCACTGGCCGGTTCTGCGGCGCTTCCGCCGGGCGGGGACCCGCAATCTTCGGGCCCTTTCCGCGAGGTCGACATCAGTCGTCAAAGATGCGGCTTTCAGGGCCGAAGTCTGCCAACGAACGTCGATTTCACGGGCAGGGGTATGCCCCTGCGGTACCAAACCAAACAGTTCGGGGGCCGAGGAGCAGTCCGGGATCCAACCCGTCAATCCGGGAGCGCAGGAGCACACTTTTCCGGGTGTTTTCAGCTCCAACGAACCCGCATCAGCTCCAACCCTCCCGCACTAGCTAGTCCGGGACCGCAGGAACAGCCACCAACTGTCTTAGACAGGTTGACACGTACCGAAGTGGGGGGTGGCTACTGTTGTCGACCCCGCGGGGAAGTGGCGGCCGCCGGGTGCAGGCGCACTGGCACCGCCGAGTAGCCCCCGGCGGGCGGGGTGGAGCGCCCTCGGGGGGCGTCCCCGCCCTCGATCAGTGACGTCTCCTGCAGCAGAGCCTGCACTATTGCCTGCAACTGCATGGTCGCCAGGTCGCGCCCGGGGCACACGTGCCGCCCGATTCCCCACACCAGGTTCTTGTCCGCGTTCCCCGCCGGGTCAAACTGGTTGTCCCCAAACACTTGCGGGTCCGTGTTCGCCCCATGCCAATCAAGGTTCACGCGTTGGCCGTGTGCGACAATGCTGGGTCCGACGCAAATGGGATCAGGTTTGGGTTAGCAGGCGGGCTTGCTCCAGGAGCGCCCGTGCGGCTCGGCTGGCTCGCCTTAGCTGCGGCGTTCCGACGGGGTCATGGCCGTAG
>CAYFVT010000134.1:0-2072 GCA_964346705.1 uncultured Actinomyces sp.
GTGCGACCTGGCCCTCCTCAAACGCCTCGCAGTCCAGGGCGAGGACGGAGTACATGGTGCCCTGCGCTATCACCTGCGTAAACGCGGTCATGGCTACGCCGCCAGTGCCATCTGGGGCTGCGGCGACACCGCCGTCAAACTGCATTGCAGTGCCCGAGCCAAACCCGCACCCTGCGGGGACTTCTAGATCAGCGTTTTGGAAGTCCTCAAACGTGGGTACGGTTAGGGGGTCGGACTGGCCCAGGGTCTCCGTGGAAGTCTCGCCCTCACCCGCATCCTCTTTCGGGCCGCTGTCTGGGAAGGGAAGCACAGCTAGGCCCCCTTCGGTGGTGATGACCAGGCCGTCCTCATCCGCTGCCCAAGATTCCACCTCCCCGCCCGCGCCCGCTGCGACGTCCCACACGTCCTGACCGGTTCGCGTGTCGATCGCTAGGACTTTCTCCGGGGTCGCTATCAGCAGCGTGTTCCCTGCCAACCGCCAGGCCGGTTCGCCCTTGGTGAAGCCATTAAGCTCCGCTGCGCCCTCCAGCAGAACGCGCTGCCAAAGCAGGCCGCCACCCTGAACACCCAGAAGCATGGCGCCGTCGGACAGCACCCACAGGTCGCTGGGGCCTTGAAGCGCCCAGAAGTCCTGTCCCTCCGGCAGCGCCTCCGGGGTTTCAATCTGCCTGTCCTTCGCATCCACTAAGACGCCGGCCCCAATCCCGTAGGGGACGTCCCCGGTCGGCGTCGTCGTCATTTGCTTTCCCGCCGCAGGGGCGCGGTCTGTAGGCTCCGGCTTCCCATCTCCAGCCGCTTCCTTCGCCGAAGTTGGCTGTCCCAGGCGCACCGGCATCCCCGACGCCAGGTCGAACTCCAACGCCTGCCCGCACGTGAGCGTGTCGCCGGACAAGTCGCAGGCATCCGGCGCGATTGGAATCGGTAGCACCCAACGCGGCAGAGGATCAGCTTCGGCCAAGTCCACGGCTGCCACCGCGTAACCGGTCTCGGTTTCCAGGCCGACAAGCGAGTCGTCTTTGTAGTTCAGTGAAGCCCTGCTGGCAGTCCCGATGGGGACCAGAGTCAGCTTTGGGCCCAAGTTCGGCACCGCCACCAAACGTGCTGATTCTGGGATCCGGTCGAAGGAGGTTGCCGACGCCCCGCCCTCGCCCCCACTGAACAAAAAGAAATACGCTGCCGCCCCCAGGCCGGTAACTACTACGGCCACGCCCGCAATCCACGCCGCCAGAGGCCCCACCCGCTTCGGACGGGTGGTAGTCACTTGCTGGCTTTGAATCCAGGCTGTCAGATCTGGGTAAACGTTCGGGTGCGCCAGAACGTAACCCCACAGGTCGGGCCTGCGTGTGGCGATTTCCTGCAACACCTGCGGCGCGGTTGCCGGGTCACTCAGGGCCAGAAGATCTGGATCCTGGCCGGCGGGATGAGTCCCTGTGTCAGTCATTTTGTGTCACCTGCGTATCTGGTCGTCCTTGACCATTTCAGGGTACCCGCCCCGAACTCTCAGAGCTGGGCGAGGGCGACCTGCAACCCCGCCAGGACGGTGCCCTTCGCTTTAGCGGCCGTCTCAACAACAGCACCCGGGTCGGTTGCTGCTTGGCTGAACGACAGGTCCGAGACCACGGACATGCCCGCCACCCGCACCCCAAGCGCGTGCAACATGAGTGCTTCCATGACGGTGGACATGCCGACAGTGTCGATTCCGCTGCTTGCCAGCATGCGAGTTTCCAGTGGTGTCTGATATTCCGGCCCGCGCAGCAGCGCATAGTTTCCGCTCCGCTGGGTGACGGCCGCAAGCGCCTGGGCGAGTTCCGGGTCCCACAGGTTGGAGGTGTCCGGGAAAATGCCACCGTCAAAAGGTGAGGCAGCGGAGAGGTTCGCATGGTCGGTGATCGTCATGACATCGCCCAGGTCCCAGTCCCGCAGGCAACCGTTAGCGTTACATAGCGCCGCGGCCCTGACTCCTGCAGCCGCCGCGGCCCGAGCCAGCGCCGTCACCGGCCCCGGCCCGTGCCCTTCATACAGGTGTGTCCGCCCCAGGGCCACGGCGACCGTCCGCTCCCCGACCTCGTAAA
>CAYFVT010000135.1:0-2062 GCA_964346705.1 uncultured Actinomyces sp.
ACCTCCGTGATTGCTCCGAGCAGATCAAGTCCGCCAATAGCGCCGTTCGTGATGAAGAGGCGTCCCGCGTCTGGGTTGTCGGGGGCGACCAGTTGCTCGCGCAATGAGTCATCCGCCAGGGCGCCAACTGAAACGATGAACAGGTCCTTGCCGGCGTTGATGAGGTCTGGCCCGTATTGGTGGACGGCGCTGGGGCCGGCGACCTCAACAAACAAGTCGGCCTTGGCCACTGCCTGCGACAAAGTAAGTTCGGGCACGCCCGCAGCACTCGCACGGCCGGGCGTCCGCACGATGGCACCGACCAGTTCCACGCCTGGAATCTTGCCGGAAGTCAGGGCGTCAGCGACCCCTGCACCGATGCTCCCGTAGCCGATCAGGGCAACTTTTATGGTCGCGGGTGAAGTCATTGCGGGCCTCCCTTGGTAGTAACTCCAGGGTAGGCGCTCCTAGTTGCTGGCCGCGTCCTCCGTTTTGGCGACGCGGTAAACGACTATGGAACCAGCTAACCCGATTAGTAGGAAGATGCTGGAGATCAGCATGGCGTCACTGCTGGCCGCGGCGAACCCCTCTACCAGTGCCGCGTGAATGTCGTGGGTGCCCGGCCCCGCGCTTTCCAATGCTGGCAGGTTGGAGCCGGCGGACTGGCGGGTGGCTTCGGCTAGGCCTTCGGCCTCCGGCCCGCTGATCCCAATGCTTTCCAGGGCACCGGGCAGGTTTCGGTTCAAAGCCACGGCCAGGGTGGTGCCCGCGAAGGCGGTCCCCAGGGCGGAACCGATCTGGCGCACTGTTGATTGGGTGGCGCTGCCCTGCCCCGACTGCTCCACGGGTACGTCCCGCAGGACAGTGCCGGTCAGTTGGGCGGATGCCAGCCCCAAGCCCAACCCGTACACCATCAGTGGCAGTGCCAGGACCCAGCCGGAAACGCGCGGGTGCACGGCGAAGGCCAGGATCAGCACCCCAAGCAGCTCCAACGCCAAACCTAGAATCACGGTGCCCGGTGCGCCCAGGCGGCCTGCAATGTGGCGGGCAGAAGCGCCCGCGAAGAAGGCGCCCAACGCCATTGCTGCCAGAATGACCCCAGCCTGGATCACCTTCAACCCCAAGGCGTTGATCAGGAACAGGGGAAGAACGAACAACAGGGCAAACTCACCGACAGCCACCATGGCTGCTGTCAGGTTGCCCCAAGAGAACGTGGGCAGACGGAACAAGCTCAAGTCTAAAATGGCGGTCTTGTCGGCACGGCCCCGTCCGGCCTCCCACCAGAAAAACGCAGCTAAAGACAGGATTGCAACCCCGAAGGCCACTGGGGCAACGGAAATGGGTGCGTCGACTCCCCACGTGACGCCCAGGGCATTCAATGCGCTTGTCGGCCGCCACCAGCCCACTTGCGGGCCTTCAATAATGGCGAAAACCAGCGCACCCAGGCCCAAGCCGGATAGAGCCAGCCCCAGGAAGTCAAAGCCGCGAGTGGTTCGGCCGCGCGTTTCCGGCACGAACTTCACGGCACCTAGGATCAGTAGCAGCCCGATGGGTAGGTTGACGAAGAAGATCCACCGCCACGACGCCCACTGCGTCAGCGCCCCGCCCGCTAGTGGCCCGATCGCAGCGGCGCCTGAGATGACGGCGCCCCAAATCCCAAACGCCATGGCCCGGTAGTGCCCCCGGAAAATAGCGTTCACGGTGGACAGGGTGGAGGGCATGATCATGGCGGCCCCCACACCCTGAACGGCGCGACTAGCTAAAAGCAGGGAGGAGGTGCCCACGACCCCCGCAAGAATAGAGCCAACCGTGAACACTGCCATGCCCGCAACGAACAGGTTGCGCCGCCCCACCTTGTCCGCCAAAGACCCGGTAGTCAGAAGTAGCGCACCGACAATCACTGCGTAAAGACTGTTCACCCACTCTGCGTCGGACAGGTTCATGTGGAGGTCACGGATAATGTCCGGCAGTGCTACACCAACAATCGTTCCGTCTAGAACGATCATGCCCAGCCCCGCCGCCAGTACCCCCAGCGCCCACCAGTCGTTCCGGGAGGGAGCTGCCGCCGCCTGAGTCATTGGAT
>CAYFVT010000136.1:0-2021 GCA_964346705.1 uncultured Actinomyces sp.
CCCTGGCTGACGGGGACACGGTGGTCCTGCGCGCCATGGACCACGAGCATTGGCACCTGAATGTCGTCTATGAAGCGGTGCGGGGACCACACTTCGGCCTGCGGGGGACTGGCCGGGTTTTGCTCGGCGGCGTCTTGCTTCCCTTCGGGGATGGGGCCCATCATCCACTCCCGCCAGGAACCGTTGTCGGTTGTTCTTCCCATGGACTCAATGTTCCACAGGCTGGCGTGCGTGACTATGCGGCGGAACCGTTTCCCGGTGTGCCCGGCAACCCAGTTCGCCATGTACCCGCCGTAGGATCCGCCAGCGAAGAGCTGGACGTCCTCATCAATTTCGGGCAACGCGGCGGCCGCATCGGTGAGGGCCATAATGTCGGTGAACGGCTGGTCTCCAATGGAATCGTGGCCGCGGGCCGCAAGCTCCGGCCCGTAACCGGTTGAGATCCCCGGGTCCGGCAGCAGCACAGCGTAGCCGCGGGCCGTGAACACCCACGGGTTCCACCGCCACGTCCAATCATTCCAAGACCCCCACGGACCGCCATGCGCGAAAACAAGAAGCGGGTGAGGGCCGGGGCCTTCGGGGAGCGCCAGCCAAGCCCGCAGGTCCGTGCCATCCTCAGCGCGGGCGAACACTTCCCGCATGACACCAGGGGAGGTCACCTCTGGTGTGAGGGCGGGTGCGGCAGTGATTTGCACACCGGGTTGTTCGTCGTCGCGGGAACTTCCTGGGTCCAGGAACACAACCTGGGGTGGGGACGCCACGCTAGAGCGGAAAGCCACCAGCAGGTCCCCGGCCACGCTGAGGAAACTGTAGGCCATTGCGTCACGCGAGGTGATCAAAGTGGGTTGCCTGCCCGGGTCCAGCCGGTAGATGCCGCCCCGCCCTTGCCGGTCAGCAGTGAAATAGACAGCGTCGTTCGGGCCGATGACTGCGCCTGTGAACTCGTGGTCCGTCAACGTTCTGCGAACCCCCGTTGCTAGGTCGACGCGCTGCAGGCTGCTTGTCACAGGTTTGCCGGGCAGGGGAGGCGTGCTGCGTGTGAGCAGCGCCCAACCGCCCTTTGGAGCCACGTCTTCCACGGAGAAACTGGCGCCCTCTTCCGCCGCTAAAAGCTGTGGCGCGGTTTGTTGGGAGAGGCTAGCCAGCCAAACTTCGCTGCGTGAAGTTGTCTTCTGGCGGCGATTCATCCGCACTAGGACGCTGTCCGCCCCCGGCACCGGGGTGGCTGCAGCCAGATCCCACTGGTCAGTATCCGAAGGTTTAGGGGGCAGCGCGATTTCGACCAGCGACAGTTCGTGGTCGGGAAGTGCGGGGGACTGCTCGCCCTCATTTGAAGACTTTGCGTCGGCGGGCAGCGTCGCCTCCGGTTGCGGGTGCAGGGGCGGCAGCGGCGAGGCGAATAGTTGAGCCTGTCCAGGACCCAAGTCTGAATCCCAATGCCGGGTTGGGAACCGTTCGTGAAGGACTGCGGTGATCTTCTGCTTCTGCCGCTCCTGGGCGCACGCGTGGGAGGCGGCGAGCACCCGTGCAGCACGGTCAGCCGGCCCTTCCTGGTCGTCTGGTTTTTGTTTGTCGCACTCCAGGACGGCGAGCGTCAACAACAGGTGCTGGTCGGTGGCTGCCACGGCTTTGATGCCCTTGTAGCGGAAGATTTCCCGAGCCTCCCCCGCAGGTGGCAGCATCCACAGGGCGTCGCCCTCCGCGGAGTCCTCCCCGGGTGCGGGGCGGGTAAAGAACACTTCGCCCCGCTGGCCAACTGCCCGCAGGGAAGCGGACTTCGCGCCGAAGGTTAACTGGCGCGCCGCGTCCGGGGTGACAGAGAACAGTTGGTCAATGAACGCGCTTTCGTCCTCGTCAACCACCCGCCTAGTGACAACTACCTGCCCGCCGCGGGAGGCAGCAAGACTGGTTAGCCGGGGGGCACGCACAAATGCGGGAATGTCGCGGAAAAGGGATTCACTCATGCCAACAGAGTACGCTGCCCGCCGAGACTGACAATTGTCGGCGCTTCAGCCCCCAGT
>CAYFVT010000137.1:0-2013 GCA_964346705.1 uncultured Actinomyces sp.
TTCGCGGACGTGTACCTGTACGAACAGGACATGCCCCGCCGCCAAGTAGCAGTCAAAGTACTGCACCAAGACTCGGTTGATGACCTGGTCCTGCGCATGTTCACCTCCGAAGCTGACGCGATGGCCAGCCTGTCGACCCACCCGTCGATCCTGACCATTTATCAGGCCAGCATTTCTGCTGACGGCCGTCCCTACTTGGTTTTGGAGTACTGTCCGGACTCCGTTAACCGTCACTACCGGTTGCGACCCATGGGCGCAGCGCAGGTGCTGGACTTGGGGATCCGGATCGCTTCCGCGTTGGAAACCGCGCACCGGCGGGGCATCCTGCACCGGGACATCAAACCATCCAACCTGCTTCTAAACGAATACGGTCTTCCCGTCCTCGCTGACTTCGGGATCGTTGGTTCCCTGCGTGGCGGCGACGACTCGCTGGCCGGCCTGTCTTTGCCTTGGAGTGCCCCTGAAGTGGTGAACGAGGAAACGACGGGCGACGTGCAAACCGAAATCTGGTCCCTGGGGGCGACCCTGTATGCACTGCTGGCTGGCCACAGCCCATTCCAAGTGTTGGGTCCTGGCCAGAACACGACGAAGAAGTTGCGCAGCAGAATCACGAAGGCTGAATACACTCCGCTTGAGCGCGCGGGGCTACCAGCAGGGTTGCAGCAGGTGCTGGCGAAAACGATGGAAAAAGACAAGTCGCGCCGCTACGGAAGCATGCAAGCATTGGCCGTGGACCTGCAGAACATTCAGCGCCAGGCTGGGCTACCTGTGACGGACATGGAGGTGGGGAACGTGCGTGGGGACGCCCCCGGGGGCGCCCCGTCACCGTGGCAGGCGCAGGCCGGCAGGTCGGGGGTGGGTCCCGTCCGGTCTGTGGTTCCCGTGGAGTCACAAAGGCCTGCCCCGCTTCCGGGGTCTGGCTCGGCTGACATTGGCTCCTCCCGCGGGGGGCGCGGACACCAGCCCCCAAGGTCAAGTGCGGGTCTAAGCGGCGCCCGACTGGCAGCGGTGATAGGCGCAGCGGTTGCTGTGACTGCAGTTGTGGTTGTGCTGTTGATGATGCAGCTGGGGGGATGACGTGGTGGACACAGTGGCAGCAGCGCGCAAGAAAAAAATGGGGGTCAACTGGGCTTTGGGTGCCCTGGCCGCACTGGTGGTAGTCGTGTTGGCGGTGCTGTGGCCCTCGTACGACGTTCAGGAAACCCCAGAGAAACAAACTGAACTGTGGGCTGCCCGTATGGATGGGGCGGGCCAGTTCGCGCGGGTGAACCCTGCACTTCTGGAATTGGGAACCGTGAAACCTGCCCCCAAACTGGCTGGCATAGCTCAAGTGAATGACAACGCTCTTGTTTTCACTAACGGTTACCGCGACTACTTCAGGGTGGACCCGGCCTTGCCGCAGGACTTGGATCAAGACGCTGCTCAAGCGGAGCGCATGCCGGAAGGGACGGACGACGTGCGTTCGGCGGGCGACTACCTGCTGCTGCGCACGGAGGATGGGGTCCTTTCCGTGGCGACTATTGAAGCACCCGCGTCAGCAGTCACGATTAACCCGGACGCGGAGGTAGAGGTGGAAGAGGGCGAACCCGCCCCCGTATTCCGGGCCAGTGCGGCCGCCATTGCGCCGGCGTCCGGCCAGGCGAAGGGTTCTGTTAGTCGCGTGGTGGCGCTGGAGGCCGGGGACACCCCGCGAATCATCGTTGCGGATGCGGACACGGGGGAGGTCCTTTCCGAGGATTCGGTGCAGCGCGAGTGGGAAGGTGATGGGGGCAGCGACCTTCAGGTTGGGCTGGTGGACGATGCGTGGGTGATTTTTGACGCGAGCCAAGGAAAGTTGTGGATGAAGGGCGCGCAGGCGGTTGACTTCGGTACCAACCTTGACAAGAGCCCCAAGATTCCCGCTTACGCCTCCGACTACGCGTACGTGGCGGATTCGGATGGCCTGCAGCGCGTTGCCCGTGGTGGGGAGAGCGCAGAGCCCGTCCTGAGCGTCACCCCCGGCTCAGTCGCAGC
>CAYFVT010000138.1:0-1979 GCA_964346705.1 uncultured Actinomyces sp.
TGGATTGCCCCATCCACGCCGCCACCCCCACGCATAGCGGTGTTTGCGGCGTTTACGATTACGTCAACGTCCTGGGTGGTGATGTCCCCAAGGACCACTTCAATTTCTGCCATGCCCCTAATTATGCCCCGTCTATTTATGCTTCTTGGCGCCTATTCGCAAGCCAAACCGTCCCCGTCGCCATCACCGTTGTGGCCGGTGCCGTAGGCGAACCAGTCGTAGATAGCCTTCTCTTCCGGGTTGTTCACGTCAAAAGGTCCAGTGGGGTGCCCATTCGTGTTCTTCTTCAACTGAGTGCATGAGCCGTACTGCTTCCACCATTCCTTCCCGCTTGTCTGCTTCTTCTTCTTGCTCCTCTTTTTGTCGGCCCCCGCCTTGCAGCCAACGGCAATGGGACGCCCCTTGCTGTCCGTCTTAGCAATTTGCGCGGCGTGGTATTCCGCCTCCAACGGGTGGGCTGGGTAGCCGTCCCTGGAGTCGTAGCGGGCAACCGCGTTGCCAGCCTGCAACTGTTCCAGCCCCAAGTCCTGGCCGCCCTCGGTCACCACATACCGCAGCAGCCGGTCGTAATGATCCGTGTCGTTCTGCCCCGCCGGCGCTACAAGCAGCACCCGGTCCCCATGACTGATCAGGTCAGTGACGCCCGCGGTTGCCTCGTCGGAACCACACATTCCACGTTCCGGTGTGTCAATCCCAATGATGCGCACACGCCCCGCACTGGTGTGAACGGTGTCCCCGTCAATCACCCTTTCAAAGACGGCCTCTTCAACCTGACCTGCGCCCCCGCCTAGCGCCTTCTCCACGGCCGCCAAGTCGCCCGCAGACGCGGCACTGTCGGGCTCTGCCTCTGGCTCAGGCTCTGGTTCTGCCTCCGTCTCAACCTCTACTTCTGGCTCTACTTCAGGCTCTACTTCTGGCTCTGCCTCCGGCTCGGGGGCTTCACTTTGCTGCACCGCCACTTCCGGGATTGCTGCTTCCTCGGCAGCGCCCGGCGCGCTGGGAGTGCAACCCGCAAGCGCCAGAGACGCCGCAAGGACAGTGCCCAACCAGACCAACGGCTGTACTCCGAGCCGCCCTCTGGCTCCCCGCCTGCTTCTCATGATGGTGTTCCTTTCCGGGTTACGGCGTGCCACACCTGTTGCATCCGCCAGCCGCGGTCAGTGAGCAGCAGCGAGACGGCTAGGCCCAGACCTATCGTCCCAATAGTCAGCGCGGTTGCAGCCAAGGACTCTAACGCCACTATCAGCCGAGTGGTTCCCATGGTTGTGACCGTACGGTAAATGGCGGAACCAGGTAGCAACACCAGCATTGCGGGCGTGGCAATCCCAATCTGCGACTGGCCCGTAACCCGGGAAACGGCCGCCGCAAGAAGGCCCATGAACAGTGCCGTCACACCCGTGAGCAAGGTGAGGTTCACGTCCGAATCCAACAGCATCAGGCGGGGCACGTTCCCAGCTATAGCGATCAGCCCCGCACTCAAACACATTTTCGGTGGCCCCTTAAACAGGACAGCGAAACCGAAGGCCGCCGCGAAACTGGCTATCACCTGAAGGAAGATGAGCAAGGAGCCCTCAAAAGAGTGCGCGGCTCCCCCCGTCACGGACCAGTCCACGAACTGCAACAACACCCACAGGGGCAGGCCGGCAGCCGCCAACAGGGTGAAAGCGTAAACGCTGCGGGTCACTGCCACCAGATACTCCTGGTTAATAACTTCCGCTGCGGCAGTCACCATTGGCAGGCCGGGAACCAGGAACAGTAGGGAAGCGATCAGGCCCGCATGGTGGACTGGAGGAACGCCGGCTATGAGTTCAACCGCCCTCAGCAATCCCATGTAAAGACCGGCGGTACCCGCGGCGGAGATCATCCACACGCCAAACTGGTTGTAGTGGCGGCGCATCAGGAAACCGCGGAACATGGAACCAATAAAGGCGGAAGCGAACACCATGGCGATCTGGACTGCGAGTGCGCCCGCCAGGAAC
>CAYFVT010000139.1:0-1971 GCA_964346705.1 uncultured Actinomyces sp.
GGTCGTAATCCATGCGGCTAGGTCCGGATATATGTTGGGGTGCGCCAGGACCTGTGGCCTGAGCTGGGGGTACGTGGTGGCAATCCACTGCAAGTACTCTGGACTCAAGCCAGGGTCAGTTAGCGCCAGCGCTGCGTCGCGTTCGTTCATGCCCCCAGGGTATCCGCCCCGGCGGTTCTTGGCCGGCTGCTAGCCGCTTCGGTGTTCGCGGACTCCACTGTTGGGTAGGTCCCATCAAAACCGCGGGAGAAAAATGAGGCCTCTGCCCTCACCTTTCTGAGGAGTGCGCGTGCCCCATGCCTGGGCCATCGATTCCGGAATCGGATCCGTCCCGCCCGCCCACGTGAAGGCGGAGCCGGGCACCCTCACCCACACCTTATCGCGTAAGTGTCCCCACCCACCAAGGGTCTACTCAGACTTGCGAACAAATGTTCAACCTCAGCTTGGAGATGACCGAGCTACCCCAAGACAAAGGGCTGATGGCAAGAGACACGGGGGCACTGAGTGGTGTTGGCATCAGTTACTCGTTTGTTGTGTCTTGCCTCCAGTAAACCTAATTGCGCCGCACGACACTGGGGCCGCGCGCGCTTGGTCGCGGTCGGGCATTGCGGTTCCCGGCAGGGAGGCCGCGTTTGCCCCGTAGGCCCCAGCCAGGTCAAGCCGTTCCGCAGTTGCAGGCGCCCGGAGCGGGCAGTCAGATAGCGGGCGGTTGCCGAATCCCCAGCCTCAACGTGGAGGCCACGTCAGTCTGGGGCGCGCCGAACGTATCCGCCCCAACCCACACGTCTTGTGGCGTTCGCGCAGGACCCGGATCAGACGAGCGTATTCGGACGGGGGAAGCCGGGGGCAAGCGAACCGGAGAGCATCTGGGCGTCCTGAGGCCGGCGGCCGCGACCAGTGCGTCCGCACCCCCCTCTTCAGCGGACGGCTCTCCTACCGGCTCATTGATTTCCGTCCCCTGCCCGCCAGCGCGTTTAACGGCTAGGGCGACGTTGATGCCCTACCCCCAGCTGCGTGCCGCGCCTGTCAATGCAGTGCACGTCGCCAACGGAAAGTATCGCGGTCAGCGTCACAGCGCGATCCCCCGCTGGGCTTGCGAAGAATGTCACGGTCGCACTAGAGCAAGCTCGGTTCCCGATTCTTCTAAGTGGGCGGCCAGTTGCGGCAGGAAACTGACATCCATTGTCACCACATCGTCTTGGTGGGGGTCGCAAAAGTGACCAGATGCTGCGCGCTCACTTCTGAAGTGCCGGCGAGGACGATTGTGTGCGCGCACTGCCGTGTCAACGCCCCCTTGCATGCGCCTCCATGCGCACCTCCCAGGGCGGGGGCTGGAGGCCGCGGCCAAGTTAGTCCGCGTCACTGGCCCGGGAGTAGCTGCACGCCCAGCCCATCTTCAGGGGCCTTCTTCGCTATGGGGACAGCACCCGCGATTATGGCACCCCCTGGCAGTTCCACAAGGGGCAGACCCCTGCCCGCTGTGGACACGGAGTCGATGGCCAAACTTGTGGACGCGCGACCATTCAGCAGTGCGGCGCCTGCCAAGGTGACGCGGAGCTTCTACTAGCGATTGGTGTCCCGCTTGTCCAAGTGTGATAGTCCATCAAACTGCTCCCCACTGATGGCGCCACCGTGTACCCGGGTCAGCAGGGCTTCGTCAGCCAACTGGTCTAGGTCGCGGCGGATTGTTTCGCTGGCGGCATCGAACTAGCTAGTCAAATCGCCAACGGAAATCTGGCCGCTGGTTTGCGGCCGCTGCAGCATGCGTTCCCGCCGTAATTCTTGGGACGGCCCACCCCTTAATCCACCACCAGTCCCAATACCCACATGTAAAAACACGTATCCACGCATTCCCAAGGTGCTGGCCTGTGAGAGCGTGGGCTTGTGTGGCTTCATTGGGGGTTCGGCGGTCTTACAGGGTGGCGAGTGCCTCCACCGGGGACACCTTCGCTGCGCGCCTTGCCGGCAGCA
>CAYFVT010000140.1:0-1959 GCA_964346705.1 uncultured Actinomyces sp.
TCGGGACGAAGAGGTCGCAGGTTCAAATCCTGTCACCCCGACCATTGTGAAGTAGCGGGACATCGTTCCTTGAGCGGTGTCCCGCTTTTTTGTTGGTTTCGCTTGGTATGTGGCGCGTCATTGTTCCTGGGATACAGGCCGGTAACCCGCCGGTACCCCCCGGATGTGCGGGTGCGTGACTGGTGGAGCTGGTGGGGGACCGTTGGAGCTTAAAAGGGTCGGAAAACCAGGCCCCTGCGGTACCGGATTGACCGGTTGGGTACCGGATCGTCCCTGCGGTACCGGACGTACGGGCGCTCAAGCTGGTGGGAGTGGGAGTTCCTGGGGGCCAGTCTGCGGGCCTGGGGTTTGGTGCGCACCCAAAGGAAGCCTGTCCGGCGGTTACAAACTGGGCCCAGCGATCGCCGCTTCACCCCAAGGAGCTCCCACTCCGTGACATCGCCCTTCCTCCCCGCCGTGGAGCTGTGCGATCTGAATGTTTGCCGCCTGGTATCCACCCCAGCAGGAGGGGGGCCGGGCGCGGCGAGCAGCTTTCGGGGGTATCTTGGGCTTTAAGTAGTTACCGGCAGAGGTACACGGGCTCACGGTGCGAAGTGCTTCAGCGGAGGGCCAGGCCGCCCTCCCAGGCCCGCACTGTCAGAGTTTGAAGGTCTTCAGGCGGGGGCATTTCCCCGCGGAGTCAGGCTACGCAAACCTGCGGGGGATGCTGGTAGCCGCCCTCATCCCCCCGACTGCCGTCGACCTGGCCGCTGTCCGTACGAGGGCGGGAGGGCGCTAATTCTATCTGTGGGTGTTCGGCCCGAAAATCGTTCACATGATGGTCAGAGGCGTAGCCTAAGGCCAGGCCGGTAAGTAGTTGATAGTCCGGCGGGATCTCAAACTCAGCATCCACCGGCCCGCGCCACGTGGCTAGGATCCCCAGGGGACACGAGTCGACGCCCCGCGCTTTCGCTGCCAACATCAAAGTCTGCGTCATCAAACCCGCATCGTGAGCGGAAAATGGCAGCAGCTCCTTGTGGGCGAAAACAAACAGCACGGTGGGGGCGCCAAAGAACTCGCAGTTCGCCAGCCCGTGGGCTTCGCGGCCTTGCAGGTCGTCCCGCTCAATCCCCAAGTGCTGGTACAGTCCTACACCCACCTTGCGGCTGCGTGCTTTGAGTTCTTCCGGGTAGGGCTTCCACGTTGGGAAGTCCCCGTCAGGCAGCGGCACGACACCTGGGCGCCCCTGCAAACCTAGGGCCTTGGCGACACCGGCCCGCAAGAAGGCGCCGCGTTCTTTGCGGCGGAGTGGCCCGGACTCCTGGTACTTCTCCACGTACGCTTCCCGCAACCGGTCCGCCTGCTCCCCCGAAGCGACTGCCAGAAGGTAGGGGCGGGTGTTGGACCAACTAGCCACGTGGCGCGCATCATCCAGGATCGCATCCAACGTTTCGGGCGGGATCGGGCGCGTCGTAAAGTCACGGACCGTGCGGCGGGATTGGGCGAGGGCGGAGAAGGCTTGCGCCTCCAATGGCTCACCCGGGGACTGGTCTAGCGTTCCCACTGGTTCTCCACCACGTGGAACGCGGGCTCCTCATACGGGTGACTGGCGCGGAAGGCTTCAACAACGACCTGACGAATCTCAGTTGGGAAAGTGACTTCCACCCGGTCTTCCTGCACGTACTCCAAATCACCCACGGCGCCAATGGCTGGGTCAGCGCCCGGAAGGGGACGGAACTGTCCTGTCCCCGGCGTGACATAGGCGCAACTGTCGTAGTCACCAATTCTGCCGGCGCCCACAGCGAATAGTGCCGCCAGCACGGCTTCCCGGTCCGCCGTTGGAACGTAGAACACTAAAACATCAAGTTTGCTCATGCCCCCATCCTAGAGGCCAGTTCCCGGTACGCTCCCCTACTGGCAGAGGTCGTCCAACGCCTGCACGCTGCCTTCCAGTTCCTGCATGATGCTGTCAACCTGGTC
>CAYFVT010000141.1:0-1921 GCA_964346705.1 uncultured Actinomyces sp.
GAAATTGGGGGGAGGAACAAGCCGGACTTGCCAACCTGACGACTGTTGGGGCGGTAGCGGTCTGTGGCGGCAGTGTAGGGGCGGTGGATGTCGGCAACTTGTCTGGAGAAGCGGTCTGCGTGGGTCATGCCCCTAAGGATGTCATGCCCTTAGGGTGCGCCGCGACGTAGGTCACAGTCGCACCCCCGGTCTCCAGTGCCGCCACGGCGCACCCCGTGGACTTCGTCTGGTTCTATAAGGGCAGTGAGGCCCGGCCGGCCGAGGCGGACATCGGCAGTCCCCTCAAGCGCTCGGGCAATCTTTGGGGGAGTCAGTCTGAGGGCTCATGAAGGGTTTCTCCCTTTCTCAACCTAAGTCCGTCAAGGCGAGCGGCTTCGACCCGGGTGATGCGTGGTCCGCCTGGGATCGCGGTGCCTAGTACCCGCACCTATCCATTAGCTTGTCGTAGGATTCGGCGAACGCTTCCTGAGCTTCGATAAGTTCGAACGAACCCATTATGTTGTCTTTCACCAGGACGTCGTGCATTGCGTCAGCCGTCCGGTGAGCGTCGCGTCCAACGTTTGCGGCTAGCTTGGCAACGGTCTTATCCGTGACCTCCTTGCCCCCTTTTTCAAAAGCGTCACCCAATTCCCGGTACACATCGATGCTGGACTCCACTGGGTCGGCACTCTGGTCATAGGCCAAGGCGATTGCTAGGTTCGCTTCGGCTAGCGGGCCTTCTAGAGGCAGGCACTCTTGCGCAAACGAACCAAGCTCCTCGGCGGGAGGGGAATCAGCCTCAGGTTCGTCCTCGGCAGCAGTAAGCACGACCACGTCGCCAAATTGCTCCTGGCCAACGACAGTCCATCCCTCTTCGGCACTGAGGTAGTCGCCAGCTTCAGAAACGGCCTCCACCAGGAAGCCTTCCAATTCCAGGTTCTCCATAGCCAGCGTGAGTGGCTCGCCTAGCTGTGTTGGAGCCTCAAGAAACTCTTCTTCGACCACCTCAGGTTCGACCTGTGTTTCTTCAACGGAAACAGCAGCGGGTTCGGCCCGATTGGGGGTGGCGGTGGGCCACATGGCCACCACTAAGAGTAGAACCAGCAGTAATGCGGTCAAGACGAACCACGTCCACCACTTTTGGTACCAGAATGAGGTAGGAGGCAGTTGCTGTGGCGCCGTCGGGCTGACCCGCTGTTGGCCGGTAGGTGCCGGCATCGGCAGCGCAGAGCCACTCCCAGCTTGTCGCACCGGTGGCAAGGCAGGGGCCGGTGGCGGTTGGGGGAGTCGCGTTCCTGGTTGCGGGGGTGGCAGGGAAGGGCCGGTGGGCACTGGTCCACTAAGTCGTGGCAACGCTGGCAGCACCGGCGGCGAAGCGGGGATCGCTGTGGGCAAGGGTGCCGTTGCGTTTGGCGGGACGGTTGCTGGACTGTTAGGCAGCGCGGGCAACGTGGGTAGTGGGGGTAATTCTGGTAGGGCAGGCAGTTCTGGTACCAGCCCTTTCTCTTCGGAGGCGTCGGGCCGCCAACGGCTTTGTGAGCCGGAGTGTTTGTGAGGTTCGGTTGGGTTGGCCATGAGTTCCTTCCACTCCAAGAACACGGTTCCGGATACGGGGCAGCAGAGTGCGGGTGAGTGAAAGTATACGGGCCTGGGCGGCGCAGACCTGCAGTTCGCCTGAGGTGGCAGACTGGCAGCATGAGTTCAATCAGCGTGGTGCATGAACCAGACCAGTTGCGTTTTGTGGCGAAGGATGGCGACGCCAAAGCGGGCCGACTGCTCTACAAACTCCAAGGTGACCGGGTTGACTTTTACAGCACTGAGGTCAAACCCGAGTTTGAGGGGCGTGGGGTCGGGGGACGGCTAGTTCAAGCCGGGTTCGACTTTGCGAGGGAGCAGGGGTTGAAGGTGGAGACGGGGTGTTGGTTCGCGGAAGGATGGGCGA
>CAYFVT010000142.1:0-1904 GCA_964346705.1 uncultured Actinomyces sp.
CCATTGAACCCAAGCTGCGGGCCCTGGTGACCACCACCCCACCGGAAGCGATAGAGAAGGCACTTGCCTGGGTGAAGAAGCATCATGGTTCTTCAGCCGACTACCTGCGCCACGGTGGTCTTCTGGATTCGCAGATTGACTCCTTGGGTCAGGCCCTCACCTGATAGCGTACTGACATGGTCGAATATCGTTATTTGGGGAATTCCGGACTGAAAGTTTCGGACATAACTTACGGCAACTGGTTGACACACGGCTCGCAGGTAGAGAAGGCCAGGGCCATAGAAACGGTGCACAAAGCATTGGACTTAGGCATCACCTCCTTCGACACCGCCGACGTGTACGCCAACCGTGCGGCCGAAAGGATCTTGGGTAAAGCCTTGAAGGGCCAGCGGCGTGAGGACGTGGAGATTTTCACGAAGGTCTACTGGCCGGTGGGCAGCAAGGGCGCCAACAATTGCGGCTTGTCCCGCAAACACATTTTTGATGCCCTGCACAGTTCCTTGAAGAATCTGAAGACTGACTATGTGGACTTGTACCAGGCGCACAGGTTCGACTATGAGACGCCGCTGGAGGAAACCTTCCAGGCTTTCGCCGACTTGGTCCGCCAGGGCAAGGTCATGTACATCGGGGTTTCGGAGTGGACAGCGGACCAGATCCGCGCTGGCCATGCCCTAGCCCAGGATCTGGGTATTCAACTGGTTTCCAACCAGCCGCAGTACAACGCTTTGTGGCGGGTCATTGAGGAACAGGTTGTGCCCACTTCCGAGGAGTTGGGGGTTAGCCAGATCGTGTGGTCCCCAATGGCCCAGGGTGTCCTTACAGGAAAATACTTGCCCGGACAGAACTACCCGGAAGGCTCCCGCGCGCTGGATGACAAGGGGGGTGCGGGTTTCGTGGAGAAGTATTTGAAGCCTGAAATCCTGCAGGCAGTACAAAGCGTGCGGCCCATTGCGAAAGAAGCGGGCCTCACCATGCCTCAACTGGCGCTCGGCTGGGTGCTCAGCAACCCCAATGTGGCTGCCGCGCTTGTGGGGGCTTCACGTCCGGAACAGTTGGAGGACACGGTGAAGGCCTCAGGGTTGACGCTGGATGCTGACACGGTCAGCGCTGTGAATGCGGCGCTTGCGGATGTGACGGTCACGGACCCGGCTGAAACGAAATCGCCTGAATCGCGCCCCTGCTAACATGTTTGCCCTGTCTGCGAAGGACCTCACTTTGGGGGACGTCTTTCAAGACGTCTCCCTGCAGGTGCAGGCGGGTGAAGTGGTCGTGCTGAGTGGAGGCGACCAGGAACTGTTGCAATGTTTGTCCGGGCTGCGCCCGCCCTCGTCCGGGGAGGTTTCCTTGCGGGGGTCTCCCGGCTTTTTTCTGCCTGGCTGGGCGCTGCTGAAAAGCAAGACTGTGGGTGAGAATCTGCGGCTGCTTTCCGACTTTTTTGGGGAACAGATTTTTCAGGTTGCTGGCGTTGCTGGTCTGATGGACCTGCTGCCAAGTGAGCTGACGGGCCCGCAGAGTTTCGCTGTTACTTGGGCCCGTGCCCTTACGACCCGGCCGGCCGCCATTTTTGCTGGCGACATTTTCTCTGGGGTGGACACGGCTGGCTTGGCGGAATTAGTCCGTCGTTGTGCCACTGATCTAGGCCAGGCTGTTGTTCTGGCTACTGATGATCCGAACATGCTGGCCATTGCCGACCGCGTGCTGCCGGCTGTTTCTGCGGCCCGGGGACGCGCGGACTCAGTCCCAGCAGAACAGGCTTTGGTTGAAGCTGCCGTGGTCGAACCTGCCCTCACAAAGCCGGTCCTGGTAGAAACGCAAACAGTGGAGCCGGAGCTGGTCGGCTTAGCACAGCTTGCGCTGGACTTGGAGCAGCCTGGGTTGCCCCCCAGTTTGGATGAGCTAGCACC
>CAYFVT010000143.1:0-1805 GCA_964346705.1 uncultured Actinomyces sp.
ACCACTAGCGCCAGCAACGGCGACCGTGAGTGACATGCTGCCCCCTCCCTAGCTCTTCAGCCTTCCAACCTACGCTATCGCATATTATGCACGCACTTGCATAATCTTGCATTGTGGGCCGGCCGTTGGGCCCGAGCCCCACGGAATTCTGGTTAGTTGCCCGCAGACCGCTCAGCCGCGTTTCCTGCAGAATTTTTGGCTAGACCCAGAGATAGACCCAGCGCAATGCCGTCCAGAATGTCGTGTTCTGAAACTACGACGGTGAAGTCTTCCTGCGGCACGGCAGATGCCTCGCGGACTCGGTGTAAAACCTGCTGCCAGACCAGGGCGCCGCCACCAATGACGTCCGCGCGTCCCGGGGGCATGAACCCCAAGGCTGCCTTGTCCTCTACGGGCGCTTCCACCATGAAAGCGACGGCCTCATCCCACTGCTCCTGTGAAGGGGTGCAGCCGTGGGTGACGGAGGGCGTGTATTCCTCCAGCCCCTGCGTGTAGGCCGCCAGGGTGGTGACTGTTCCCGCAACACCAACCAGGGTCGCGACCCGGCTGAAGTCAATCCGCTCAGCCGCGCTATCCAATTCCTGGTTGATCCACGCTACGGCCTCAGCCTGATTCTGCGCATTCCACGGTTCCATGCGGAACCGCTCCGAAACGCGGACGCTGCCAATGTTGACGGACACCGCCTGCTCCGCGTCTGTGCGGCCCAGGACGAACTCGGTTGAACCGCCCCCAATGTCAACAATCAAAAATGGGGGCTCCACATGATCAGGCAGGCAGGACAAGGCACCCATAAATGACAGCTCGGCCTCTTCCTCCCCCGCAATCACCTCGGGCGCCACGCCCATGATGTCCCGCATGCCTGAAACAAACTGGTCACGGTTTTCCGCATCCCGCGTAGCCGAGGTAGCAACTACCCTGACCGCATCTACCTGGAACCGGTCAATCAATTTCCGGTAGTCGCGGGCAGTGGCGAACGTACGCTCCAACGCTTCCGACGCCAAAACACCCGTCTTATCCACGCCCTGACCCAAGCGGGTGATCACCATTTCTCGGCGCAGATCCTGCACGGCCCACCGGCCCGCACCGGCCGCAGCCTCATCAGACGTGGGAACGTCTGCGATCAGCAGCCTGATCGAATTGGTCCCACAATCCACGGCGGCCACCCGGGTGATACCGACACCTTTAGGGGCGGGTTGGGGACTTTCACAGTTGCAGGCAGCTTGCTTCCACCAGCCGCGCCGTTCAACCTCTTCTAATGCCAAATCCCCAACAGGGTTCACGCCCGGTCCCGCGGCAAGCGAGTGCCCCGCCAAAGCGTGCAAACATTTCACCCGGTCCGGCAGGCCGCCAGCCGTGATCCCAGCAATCTCAGGTACATCCCCTGTCCCGGCCGCCTGGCCGATGGCCTGCCGGCGCTGCAGGTAATCCTCATGCGCCTGGCGGTGGCCGGCTCGTAGAGCATCGTCCTCGGCCAACATTTCAGTCAGAACGTCCATGTACCGTTCGGCCTCTAAACGGGAGATAGCCACGGTAAGAGCCCGGTCAGTCAAATAGAACGTTGTCGGAAACGGCGTGCCATCCTCCAACCGCGGGACGGTTGCCACCACCAGCGGATTCCCACACACACAGCGGGCAGCCGCCCCAACCACACCCCGGGGAACCCGCCCCAAGTCGCGGGCAACAGCTAGGGCATCCTGCTCATTCCAGTCATACTTCATTTAGCCATCAGCCCCATCCTGGTCGTCACTTTCACCGCGATCCTTACTGGTTTCCGCCAGGGGTGGTGGTGAGTCCGCGTCCCTCAT
>CAYFVT010000144.1:0-1758 GCA_964346705.1 uncultured Actinomyces sp.
AGGCCCGGTGCGCGCGCCCGCGACGGTGGGCCTGCGGTTTCGGTCAACATCAGGAATGAGCACGCATGCGTGCGTGCGAAAGGAAATGGAGGGGTTATGGCCACGCCGTTAGAGCAAGCGTCGAACCCGCAAACGCCTGCTGCCGACTTGCAAGCGCTAGCGGCACAGGGCGGCGAAGTTCAGTTGGCGGTAGTTCAAAACCCCGCCGCCTACCCGCAGTTGCTGGAATGGATTAAAGAATGGGGTGAGCCCGCCGCGCGGGATGTTGCGGCCGAACGTTTGGCGGACGAGACCGTTCTGTCCGGGCGCCAAGAGAAGGCTGCCGCGGCCGCCACGTCCGATGAGACGGTCCTGGCTTCCACCCCATCCGCGGCAACTCAGGCACCAAGTCAGGGGCGGAAGACGGCTCCCACGACACCCGAGCCTGCGGGGGCCAGTCTGCCCCCGGCTATGCCGCCACCTGCCGGGCCGAGTCGTGCGGCCCAGGACGCTCCGGGCCCGGGCATTCCCGCGCCAGGGACGCCCCAGTTTCCGGCGCCCCCACCGCCCTCCGCCACTGCCGCTAAGAAGTCTAAGTTGCCGCTCATTATTGCTGCGGCCGTCGTGGCCGTCCTCGCCATCGCGGGTGGGGCGTGGTTTCTGTTTACAGGTTCCGACGAGGAGGCGACGGCGGGCGACGGGGTTGTGGTGATCGAGGACGGCCCAAGCGAGGACCCAGAAGCAGGCGCTAGTGGGGAGGACACTACGGGGGAAGCCGTGGAGGAAGAGACCGCTCCCTTGGACACGGACAATGCGGACCTGGCGGCGGAAGCTGACCTGGAGGAAACCGCCATTGAAGAGGGCGACGGCCTTGAGGACGCGGACAGTGCCGACCAGGAGCAGTTCAACTTTGAAACCGTGCACTACCCGGGGGTGGATGGTGCCATCGGGAACGACATTGTTACGGCCCCCTGGTTCGTGTCCCACCTGAAGAACATCGCCTGTGAGATGGGTGGGGCCGAAACACGGTGCACCATTTACGACTACAGGTTCCCGCTCAATGAGGGGGGTTGCGGTTCCAAGCACGCCACCATGGTCCTGAAGCCGGGTGAGGTTGGCTGGGACTGCAGTGGGGCCCCCGTCAAGCAGAGCGCCAGTGACGATCCGCCGTTGCTGGAAAAGAACACAACCAGCGTGTCGGGGGGCGTGGTGTGCACGGCAACTCCCACAGACATGACCTGCTGGAACGCTTACACGGGGACAGCCTTCGCGTTAGGTGAGGCCGGGTGGATGATCGGGGACGATGGGCCGATCCCGCCGCAGGACTTCGACTGGTAGGAGAAGCTGCCTTCCAGTCAACCATTTTTGATGTACGCGTGAAAGAGGGAAACAATGTCTGAGCCCAACCTGGTTGCGGTAGCGTCTGATCCCCAGACAACCGGCACCGAACTGCAGGAGTTGGCTGCCAGCCACCCTGACTTGTGGCCGGTAATCTTGCAGAACCCGAACTGCTACCCGGATTTAGCTGTGTGGATCACCCAGCAGCAGGCCAGCGCCACCGAACCCAGCCGGGGGCCTGCCCCGGGCTCGTCATCGCCTTCGATACCCGCTGCAGCAGGGAAGCGGACCCCGTGGGGTTGGATCGCCGCGGGAATCGCAGTGCTTGCGGTTGGGGGCGTGGCCCTGGCGGCTGCCCTAGGTGTTTTCAGTGGTGACGGTGCGCCAGAATCTGAAGTGGTGATAGCCCAGGAGGAAGCGGCGGCGGAGGACAGTGCGCAG
>CAYFVT010000145.1:0-1746 GCA_964346705.1 uncultured Actinomyces sp.
AGGTTCCGAGTCGTGCCTGCCCGTGTCACGGCGGACGACATGCTGTTCTAGCGCGCCCAGCTTACCACCAAGGCCTGCCCGCACCTGGAGGTTTCATCAGGCTGCACACGTCTTCGAATTGCTAAGCTACGTAGGACTTCGGGTGGATGGCTTGGCCCCATGCCCGTACCTACCCTGACCTCAAGGAGCTTCCGATGCTGAATAGTCTGCGTCGAATTGCTAAGAGGGCGCGCAAGAAAGGTACCGCCAGCTTCCGGGAAGTTACCACAGCCGTGTCCGCCGTCCCCTTGGTGAAGCAAGGCTATAAATGGGACCCAGCACGCGAGTGGGCTAGAGCATTGGGCCAGGACAAGCGCGGCCGCTCTACTCTCAGCCAAAACCCACAGGTGCGCGATGCCCAGAAGCTCGGCTTCCTTAGCACCACCGGTGCGCGTTTCCTCAGCGAGGGCCCGCCGGATGCTCCCCTGCTTTCAGAGCGCGACTACGCGTTCATCTCACCCCCCAACGGCAGCTACGACAAATGGCTGGAGGACCGAATCACCACGCTTGCCGTCTTCCAGCCGTTCCAAAATTTCTTCCAAGAGCACCAGTACCACGTCCTCCACCGGGACGGGGAACTTCAAGTGATCCCCCTCGCTGAGTCGTCCTCGCCCCCGACAACGACATCGCGGGGCATAGCAAACATCTTGCAGGAAGCCCCAGGTCTGGTCTTGCGTCCGTCGGCGTGGCAGTCACAGGAACCACCGGTCGCCGCCTCATGGACGCGCGGCACAGAGAAGTTCCAAAGCGGCTGGGCACCCGCACCCGATGAATCCTTTGTGATCGTACAAAACGAGGTCCCGCAGCTGCAGACGCACTCACTGCCCCCCACCCAATCGTTGCGCGTGCTGCTGACCAACTGGGAGGGGACGGACCCCGTGGTCGCGGAAGCCTACCTGCGCACCACACTCCTCGCTTCGAGCCAGCGTCTTCTGCGGGGAGCAACTCCAATCGGCATTCCCGTCCCGCCGGAACCGTCGACGCAAGCAGTCACGTCCGCAATCTTTGAGAGCCCAGTGGATGTTGAGACAGGCCGGTATGCGAGCGCCCGCGCTGTCGTGGCGAACCAGCTGTATGAGTATTCGGCCGACCCGCTCAGCGGTGCCCGATTTGAGGGCTGCGTGCGCGCCTGGCGTGAAATTCGGGAACTGGTGGAATCCATGGGGCGCTTCGCACCTCAACTGGAGTTCGTTGAGTTCGACTTTGCGCCCAGTGCCGCCGGGCCAAAGATAATCGACGTGAAGGGCACCCCCGAATACGGAGATGTGTGGCCATTCAGTCCTAGCGTTGTCGAAGGACTCCAGCGGAAAGTTGAACAGAAGAAGGCAGCCGTCGATCCTGAAACCGGGGAAACACCCAAGCTGGTGCCACGCTTCAAACGGCGCGCACGCAAGCAGTTCGCAAAAGCCGCTTACCCGGCCGGTCTGGTTCCTTACCAGTCCGTGCGCTGGTTGGGGGACATGCGCCGGGACTTTTTCGCGGACAACGGGGTTGCGTTGAAAGACAAATTCTGGGCGTACCGAAACGGGTTCCTCTCCTACCGCCTACCCCAATACGGGATTACCCCCGAAACCCGCTCCCAGCACATCTCCGACTTCGAATACCGCTGGCTGCGCCACATCAACCGCAAGTACAAGGACTGGCTGGAAGACAAGGTCACGATCAAATACGTGGCACGGGAGTTCAACCAGTTCCTACCGGGCTATT
>CAYFVT010000146.1:0-1736 GCA_964346705.1 uncultured Actinomyces sp.
ACATGTCGTCTTCTTCAGCCCAAGCCATAGTGGCCGCGCTCGGCGGCCCCGGCAACATAGTTAGCCTGACGCACTGCGCCACGCGCCTGCGCTTCCAGCTCCGCAACGGAGAAGAAGTTGACAGTGCCGCCCTCGACAAAATTGAAGGCGTCATGGGTGCTGTCCCCCAGGCGGGTGACCGCTACCAAGTGATCATTGGGGGCGGCGTTGCCACCGTCTTCAACGAAATCAACTCTCTCCCCGAAATGAAGGGGAGTGCACCCAGCGATGCGGATGTGAAGGAGGCCGCCCGCTCTAAGGCGCGCGGCAAGAACGTTTGGATGGACAACTTCTTCGAATACCTGGCCGACTCATTCCGGCCGATCTTGGGGGTCCTGCTTGGTGCCTCCCTGATTATCGCTTTCGCAGCGGTCATGGACGCGGCTGGGGTGCAAGATTTCCGCGCTGAAGTGAAACCCCCATTCTGGGTTTTCTTGGATGCCATGTGGCGGTCAGTGTTCTACTTCCTGCCCATCATGGTGGCCTACAACGCATCCAAGAAACTTAACGTGGACCCGTGGCTGGGCGCCGCCATCATGGGCGCGTTGATGACCCCGGAGTTCATGTCGCTCAACTCTCTGCCAGGCACAGTCTGCGTGACCAATGAGACTTTGGGAACCGAATCCTGTTCCGTCGACATTCTGGGCGCACCACTACTGTTGTCTGACTATGGGGGCAACGTGTTCGTGCCCCTGATGATGGCTGCCGTCCTGGCGCTGGTTTACCACGGGTTCAAGAAGGTGATTCCGGAGGGCGTCCAACTGGTCTTCGTTCCCTTCCTGTCCATGGCGATCATGATCCCAATCACCGGAATGCTGCTGGGCCCACTAGGTGTGTGGATGGGTGGCGGCCTGGGTCATGGTTTGGCGTGGTTGAACAACTCTGCGCCCATCCTGTTCGCAATTCTGATTCCCCTGCTGTACCCGTTCCTGGTGCCACTCGGCTTGCACTGGCCGCTTAACGCTTTGATGCTGGCAAACATTGACACCCTGGGTTACGACTTCATTCAGGGCCCCATGGGCGCCTGGAACTTCGCTTGCTTCGGCGCCACCGCGGGTGTGCTGTTCATAGCGATGCGGGAACGTGACACCCAGATGCGGCAGACAGCAACCGGCGCGTTGGCCGCGGGGCTGTTCGGCGGGATTTCAGAACCCTCCCTGTACGGCATCCACTTGCGGTTTGCGCGCATTTACCCGCGCATGCTGCTGGGCTGCTTTGCAGGTGGCCTGACAATCGGCCTGGGGTCCATGTTCTTGGGGACTAACGGCGTGATCGCCAGCGCGTTTGCGTTCACTTCACTGCTGACCATCCCCCTGTTCTCTCCCATGGCCCTGTACGTCCTGGCGATTGCGATCGCATTCTTCGTTGCTATGGGCGCCGTGGTCCTGACCGGCTACCGCACTCCGGAGCAGAAGGCTGAAGCGCTGGAGCGCATCGCCTTGCAGCAGGCGCAGGGAGGTCCCCAGGTTGACATCCTGGAAGAGGAAGAAGCGCAGGATGGTTTTGAAACCCCAGCCGAAATGGATGGTATCGGCTCCGTTGCCGTCAAGGTTGACACCGTTGTTGTTGGTGCGCCCCTGGAGGGGGAGGTTGTCCCGCTGGATGAGGTTCCGGATGCGGCCTTCGCTTCGGGCGCCGTCGGTAAAGGCGCAGCCATCAACCCCACGAGCGACCGGGTGGTGGCCCCGGGGACAGGC
>CAYFVT010000147.1:0-1726 GCA_964346705.1 uncultured Actinomyces sp.
CTGTTCCACCAGTCGCACCCACAGGAACTGAGCCGTGGCCTGAAACCTCGAGCCTTTCCGTATTGGGGGCTGCCTTCACTTGCAGTTCAACCAGGCCGCCTTTGCCGTCATTCGGCACTGGACGCGGGTTTCCAACTTTCTGTGGCTGCCCCGGGGGCTCGTAAGCCCAGGCTTCCACGCTGGCAGACCCAACTGATTCGCCAGCCGCACTGACGGATGTCACCTGGACCCTTTTCTTGTCGCCTGGCTTCAGCCCGGTGATGCGGCATTCACCCGCATCCGAACAGGCGCCTTTCCTGTCCCCCGTTGACCAGGAGTACCCCTCAATTGGCGGGTAGGAGGCTTTGGCCCCTCGCGCCCGGACCGTAACCGAATCCTTCCCGTAGTCCGTCCACTCCGCACTCTCGGGTGCCTCCGGCAGCCCCTGCAAATCCAGGATGATTGTGCCCTCATTCTGGCCAGTGGAGCGGTTGCCGAACACGTCCTCCACCACGAAACGCGCCTGGCAATCGCCCACCCCGGGGGTTGTGGCCGTCCAAGATGCGACAACATCCGTGTCGGAAGCCCTTGCGAACGTGATGCCGGAACAATTCTGGTGGGAGCGCACTTCCACCAGCTTCAGTGGTTTCGTGCTCGTGTTCACCTGCCCGGGCACGCCCATAACGTTGATTGTGCAGCTGGTCCCATCCCCTTGGGAACACTTCTTAGTCACTGTCCCCCCACGGGGCTGGGCAGTCGGTCTGGGTCCCACCGTCAACGTGAGGGTTGCCGGCGCAGTTTCGGGGTGTGAGCGGAGCTTAACCTGCACGGTTGCTTGGCGGGTTGGGGTCGCTTCATCTTTCGCCTTCACTGAGAGGATGCTGCCCTGCTGTCCGGTGTCGAACAGGTCGCCCGGGGTGTCCGGACCGACCTGGAAGTCGAGGGGCGTTTGCCCGGGCTCACCTGCCCACCGCACCATCTTCGTCAGGTCATACTGCAGCGCATCCGCACCGGGCGAAGCAGTGATGGACGCGTTCAACAGTTCAGGCTGCGGTTCGTCCGGGATTACTGTCACGCGGACGGTGAGGAACGTCCACTCTTTCTGTTGCTGCAGCTTCACTGGGATGGTGCAGTGGTCAACCCACGGCTCCCCTTTCCCCGCCTCGTAAGTGACGGTGCTCCCGTCGGTGGTGCACCGGGCAGCCGCACGCGCCCCCGACGCTTTCACGCCCGCAGTGTCAACTTCGACTTTCTCGCCCTCGGGGGCTGCGACGGCCTCACTCAGGCTGAAGGATTTCTTCTGGTCCTCTTCCACTTCCATGTCCTGGAAGCCCGCCCGCAGCGACAAATGTACGTCCTCGGGGGCAGGTACGCGAAGGAACGCGTAGGACTCAACGTCCTCGCCCGTGACAGAAACGCCCTTGACTTGGAAGGGAACGATTTCCGCCTTTTCCGGCGCTTTCCCAGCTATTTTCTGCCCAGCAACCCGGTAATCTCCCACCTTCGAGTGCGTCTCACCATTGTCCCAAAGAGCTAATTTTAAGGAATCCGGGTCACCCGTGTTCCAGACAACACGGTCCTGGACGACATCCACACCTTCACCCAAGCTGGCGAGTGTCTCCGCGTTCAGACGCGTGTCCTCAACCGTCGGATAGTCGGGGACTTCCCCCCGGATCACCTTCGTCACAATCAGGCCCGTCGCCTGACTTTCCTTGTTGGCAGCCGTGTAAATGAACGAGGTCGTACC
>CAYFVT010000148.1:0-1718 GCA_964346705.1 uncultured Actinomyces sp.
GAGGTGGAAGACCGTAACGGGGAAATCCTGAAATCTTTCAAACCCGACTGTGAACCCGTGATCGACGCGACAGCAGCCAAACAAACAACGCGAGTACTAGAAATGGCGCTCGATGGAGGGGACATCAACATTGGTCGCCCCCTGGCCGGTAAGACAGGCACCACGGACAACAACTCAAACACCTGGTTCGTTGGTTTCACTCCCCAACTGGTGACGGCCGTGTGGGCTGGGTTCGCGAACGACTCTTCACGGAGTGCGAACAAGATCGTCATCGACGGGACCTACTATGAGGCCCTGTACGGTGGACTGTTCGCAGCCCCGATGTTCACGCAGTACATGCGCACCGCGTTGGAAGGTGAACCTAAGGAGAGTTTCCAGAAGACCTTCATCGGGAACAAGCCGACCCCGGCACCGGCCCCAACGCCAGCGCCCGCCCCTTCAACACCGAGCGACGCGCAGGAAGAGTCGGGCAGTGACGAGGGCGAACAGAAACCAAAGAAGAAGACCGAAAAGAAAAAAGAGAAGAAGAAGGACGACTGACTGATGGCTGCCTCTAAACTGCGGGACATTGGGGGGCGCCAGTCCCTGCTGGGCCCCCGGTTCGTTGGGCTAATGCGGTGGCTTGGTGGGGCAGCCGCGGGAGGCGCTGTCGCGTCAGGTGCTGCCTTGGCGTGGGCACACTTTGAGGCACGACGGCCAGTCCTACGCAGGCACACGGTTGAGGTGCCCGCACGCCCCGGCTTGCGCCCTTTTCAGGTGCTGCACATTTCTGACTTGCACATGTTTGCCGGGCAAGAGTTCATCACCAACTTTCTAGCGAAAGTCGCCGCAGAGGAAGACATTGACCTAGTGGTGTCCACCGGGGACAACCTTGGGTCAGCCGAGGCGGGCCCACTGCTGCTGGAGGCCCTAGAGCCCCTGTTGAGCCTGCCGGGAGCCTTCGTGCTTGGCTCCAACGACTACTACTCCCCCGACGCGAAGCCGTGGACGTCGTACCTGCGGGCCGGGAAAGACTCACGTTCAGCGGAAGAGCGGGGCATGGGCCAACCAGACTTACCTTGGGTGGAAGTAGTTCGTACCCTTACAAGCGCAGGCTGGTTGGACCTTACTAACCAGAACGGGCACCTGACCGTTAACTCCACAGGCGACAGCGATAGTCAAAAAGTGGCTCTGCTTGGGGTGGATGATCCGCACATCATGCGGGACCGCATGCCCGTACCGGACGCCACCTGGTGGGACGGCAGATCATGGCGTTTAGCCCTAACGCATTCCCCCTACCGGCGGGTACTCGACCGTTTCGCGCAGTTTGAGGCCGACCTGATCCTGGCTGGGCACACCCATGGCGGTCAGGTTCGTGTCCCCGGGCTGGGGGCCATGGTGAACAATTCGGATGTTCCCCGCCGTTACAGTCGCGGACTGCGACGCTGGAAAGCGATTGCTGGCAGTCCCTCAGCGTGGGTGCACGTGTCTGCAGGCTTGGGCACTTCCCGGTATGCGCCCGTCCGGTTTGCGTGCCGGCCGGAGGTTTCCTTGCTGCGCGTTTGTCCAGTGGCGGGGGTCTGACTATACTGATCCAGGCGTAGTTGCTGATCGCAGTTATGCCGCCGGTGTTCGCACCGGTGCAGTCCCGGTGGCACCAGCCTACAAGCAGGGTGTTCTCCGGTTCGGGGTGTGGCGCAGCTTGGTAGCGCGCTTCGTTCGGGACGAAGAGGTCGCAG
>CAYFVT010000149.1:0-1691 GCA_964346705.1 uncultured Actinomyces sp.
GTTGCCGCTTTCGACGCAGACGAAACGGCGCCACTCGTCGCCCGTCAGGTCAAAGATGCTGGTCCCGTCATGTTCGCCTGGGTTCCACACGATGACGTTCCCCGCGTTCTCCGCGGTCACCTGCACGCTGTGGCCCAACTCTGGGTCGACAATGCGCGGGGAATTGGTTGTGGTGAACACGCGGTCCACTGCTCCCGTGAACGTAACCGGCCCCTTCTGGACTTTGCGTTCCGCGGGTTGGACTGCTGTGTCCAAATACCGGGCACCGTCCAAGCCTTCCACCCTCGTGGTTGCTATGTCAGCCACGCGGAAGTAGGAGTGCAGCGCGGATTCATACCTAAAAGACTGCGTGCCCGTGTTCATGACGGTGAACTTCAATGTGAGCGTGTCCGCGGTGAACTCGGCGTTCAACTGCGCCTCAAACGGCTGCACCTGCGCCACATCCGCCGGCACGTCTTTGTTCGTTAGGCGGTAGGTGACGCTGCCCGCTGATTCGCCCTGGCTGCTACCCACCTTCGTCCAGGGCAGCAGGCGCGCGAACCCATGCTTGTCGGGACTGCCCGCACCCAGGAAAGGCACCGAATGCTCCGATTCCGCCAGGTCGCCCTCCCGCAAGTGCGGAGGCGTCCCAAACCAGGGGAAACAGATGGGGATACCACCATGCGGGCTTTTGCCGGGCCCGTATTCCGCCTTTTCTGGGCTGAAGATAATGGGGCCAAAGCGGGAGGAATCCCACCTGGAAATCTGGGCGCCGCCCTCGTGAATCCGAAACTCACCAGCATCATTGGTCATGAAAGTCATGACCCCAAGTTAATCACGTAACCGACGAATCCACGCGAGTGGACTGGTTAGGAGGTGGTCCCGTCGCCCTCGTCCACCAACTCTGCCCTGTGCTCTTTCCGGTCGGAGTCCTTGGTTTCTGCCCACTCAATGAACGCCTCGTGGTCCAACTGTTCCCGGCGCAAACTGGGGACCCTGGCATGGCTTACTAGGGGGTGGGACCGGGTTTCGGCGGACTCATTTTCGAAGTGGAGTTCCTCATCCAACTTCTCGCCCTCGCGAAGCCCCGTGAACACCACCTCAATGTCTTTACCGGACATGGCAATCATTTGTTCCGCCACATCCAGAATGCGTACGGGCGTGCCCATATCCAAAATGAGCACTTCACCGGATTCGCCGATGCCGCCGGCCTGCAACACCAGTTGGCAGGCTTCCGGGATGGTCATGAAATACCTGGTCGCATCCGGGTGCGTGACGGTGACAGGGCGGCCTTCCTCAATCAGCCGCTGGAACGTGGGAAGCATGGAGCCGCGGGACCCGATCACATTGCCAAAGCGGACAGACAAATAGCGCCGTCCAGTGTTGTTGCCCTGCCAGGAGGTGAGCTGTTCCGCCATCCGCTTCGACAAGCCCAGCACACTAATCGGGTTTGCGGCCTTGTCGGTGGAGACATTGATGAAGGTTTCCACGTCCACGTTTTCCGCTGCTTTCAGCACGTTGAGGGTGCCCATAACGTTCGTCTGCCAGGCTTCCTCCGGGTACTGCTCCAGCAAGGGCAGGTGTTTGAGGGCGGCCGCGTGGAAGACAACTTCCGGCTGGTGCTCTTCGAAGATGCTCTTCAGTGCCTCCGGGTCGCGAATGTCGGCCAAGGCCAGGGTCCTGTCGTCCAGCAGCCCGTGGCCGTCCAGGGA
>CAYFVT010000150.1:0-1659 GCA_964346705.1 uncultured Actinomyces sp.
TTTTTTGACTTGGGTGGGACAGGGCTGCTTGATGGGCTTTTGGGTTCAGATTCTTTCACGCCCTTAGCCTAGTCCCGGCCACTGTCTCCCGACGCGCGGGTAGCGGCCTTTAGACGGGTAGCCGCCTTTAGACTTGTCGTGGCCTTATCGGAGGCCTCTAGGGGGAGTGATGTCAAAGACTGTTATTGCGCTTGGTGGCAACGCACTTGGGGACAGCCCGCAGGAACAGCTGACGAAGGTTCGCGAGGCAGCGATCTCAATCGCGAACGTGGTCGAGGATGGACATCAGGTGGTCCTTTGTCACGGCAACGGACCACAGGTGGGGATGATAAACCTCGCCTTCGACCAGGCATCGAAGCAAGTGGGGTCGGTGCCGCAGATGCCACTTGCGGAATGCACTGCACTCAGCCAGGGCTACATCGGCTATCACCTACAGCAAGCACTGAACGCCGAACTTGGTCGGCGCGGCCGCCCAGAGCGATGCGCGACGATCGTGACCGAGGTCGTCGTTGACCCTGCTGACCCCGCTTTTGAGCGGCCGACAAAACCCATAGGGGCGTTCGTTACCGAGCAGGAAGCGAAGCAGGCCATGGCGCAAAACCCTCAGGTCGTCTTCAAGGAAGACGCGGGACGAGGCTGGCGTGAACACGTCGCATCACCGAAACCGCAGGCCATCGTGCAGGGCCAAGTGGTGGCCGACATGGCGGATGCAGGTCTGGTGGTGATCGCTTGCGGGGGAGGCGGCATACCCGTCATCGAGACTCCAGACGGGACCCAGGGGGTCCCTGCCGTTATCGACAAGGACTTGTCTGCGGCAAAACTTGCGGACGGTCTAGGGGCTGACGCGCTGGTCATGCTGACGGGCGTGGACAGTGTGTTCCTGAACTGGGGCGAACCAGGCCAGGAAGAGCTGGGGAACGTGGACGCGACCTCAATGCGTTCCCACCTGGAGCAGGGGGCGTTTGCAGAAGGATCCATGAAGCCCAAAGTTGAGGCCGCCCTGCAGTTCGTTGATGGGGCTCCGGGCCGCAGGTCCAGCATCGGGTCCCTGGATAAGGCTGCCGACGTTATCAGCGGAGCCTCCGGAACCCACGTTACGGGCGCCCCGGCCTGACCCTGTGCCTGCCCTAGTCTTGCTTCCCTTGTTCACCCGCTTCCTGACGGGTCTCAAGGGCGGTTGCTACTAGCTCCTGGAGAGCCTCATCCAGTTCGGCTGTCCGCAAGGCCGCAGCCTCCGCAAGTTCCTGGGACCCTATTTCGTGAATGGAACGCACCGTCTCAAATAGACGATGCATTGACTGACGCAGCGCGTCGTTACCTTCTGGTTCTTTGGTGACCTCGGCCCAAAGAGATTCGATCTCTTGGGCGTGCTCTGCCACGTAGGCAGAGCCGGCATCCGTCAGGCGGTATTCTGTACGCCCGTTGCCCTGCGAGGTGGGTTCAACAAGTTCCTCGTCCGCCAGTTGCGCCAGCGTGGGGTAGACGGACCCGGGGCTGGTTTTCCAAACCCCCCGGCTCCTTTCTTCCACGCTCTTCATAAGGGCGTACCCGCTAGCTTCTTCTTCTGCAAGCAGCCCCAATAGCGCTAGGCGCACGTCTCCCCTTCGGGCCCGCCCAGAACGACGTTTGCGTCCCCTGGGACCAGGGCCGTATCCGGGG
>CAYFVT010000151.1:0-1636 GCA_964346705.1 uncultured Actinomyces sp.
ACTTCCGCAAGGTCTACCTCTCCCAAGCTGGAAGTCCAGAATTCAAAGGGACCCCGTAACCCGGGTGCCCAGGGGTTCCCCAACACGTACATGTCCCACGTATACATGGAGTTCGATGCTCGTGGTGGACACACACCGGTGAAAGACTGGGCCAAATTCTCTGGGAGTGGCACGGGTCAGTGGCTCCATAGCTACCTGCCCGGGTCCTTTACGTCGGCTCAGAAGAGTGGCATCGATCGGTTGGGCGCACTGACAAACTGAAGCCAGAAGAACTTTTCGGCGAATTGCGACAAGCATCTAGACCGAACCAACATGATAGACATGCTGCTCTTCATTGAGGTCCTATCCGACTGGGACGGAGTGGCTCAAGATCTGGAAATTGTTTCTTACGACCTAGAGAAATGGTATTTCCTGCCCTGGGATAAGGACGCCACATTTGGAATGTCCTGGGATGGCAGTGGGTTAATCAGTGGGATCTCTGAGAGGACTTTGATTGACTACAGGGCGGAGAATCCGGCGCAGAAACCATGGCTTAAGACATACAAAGCACTCAGACTGACGGTGAGGATGGGGACCCTACGCTGTCTCCCCAAGAAAGTGAGCTGAGCACGCATGTTGTTGACGCCCCGTAGCGACACGACGCAAGGCTGCTCCGGACGCGCTCTAGACCCCGTAGGTGCGCTACTGCGATGACGCGAAGAACGCCCTCGCTACCCGCGACTTATGATCCCTCCGGGTGGGCTCAACATACGGAGTTCTCCGACCCGGGACGCCACCACGCCAGCGTGCACAACGTAGGCCGTGAGTTGGAGGTGATTTCGGAGGTTAGCCGGAACCTGGTCGTCCACTACCTGGCGGAAGGTCGAGGCGTGGAGATCACCGCGGAGGTTGCTGACCAGATCAACTCCCGTTGGATTTGGCGCCTCCTTGACACGGATCGCAGGCTAAATGGGCGTCGGGCGCTAGACGTCCCTCGGGAGCGCGGGAGCCAGACAAGAGGTTGCTGCCGCGACCACTCTCTCCTGGCCGTCGCCATGTTTCGTAGCCACGGCATCCCGGCGCGCGTCCGGTACGGCTATGCAAACTATCTTGTCCGCGGGTTCAGTGTCGACCACACGATCGTGGAAGTGTGGGATGAGGGCGACCGTCGGTGGCGACGTTTCGATCCTGAAGTGATGGTCCCAACCGGCGCGCTACAGGAACCGCTGGACCAGCCTGTCGGCGAGGGCGCTCCGTTTCGCACCGCCGCGGAGGTCTGGCAGGGGTGGCGCGCGGGCGCCCTCGACCCCAACGCCTACGGTGTCCGGCCGGGCGGGCCGGAACGCGGGCCGTGGTTCATCCAGAGTTCCGTCATCCGCGACGGCGCATTTCGAGCGCGCCAGGAGCCCCTGCTATGGGACTTGTGGGGCGACATGAGTTCCCCGGGTGGGCCAACGGTCGATCAGGTGGCGCTGGCCGACCGGATAGCGGCCATGACGGTTGCGGCGGACGAGGGCAATGTTGGGGAGGAAGAAAGGCTCCTTTCCCTGTTCAGTAGGGATGAGAGGGTGCGGTTGCCGCGGCTTGTGTGCACGCTCACCCCCGGCCGGGGTTCGACCACCACGGACCTGCGGCAACGGTAGGGGAGTGCGCGGGT
>CAYFVT010000152.1:0-1589 GCA_964346705.1 uncultured Actinomyces sp.
GAATGTCTTGGACAACAGCTTCGCGCCTGCCCAGGATGCGGTTCACCAGCGTGGATTTCCCGACGTTTGGTCGGCCCACGACAGCCAAGACCGGGGGAGTGGGCCTGCTGGTAGCTACCGGAGAGTCAGCTTGCTGCGCGTCCAGCAGCGCCAGGTCTTCCGCTTCAAGTTCATAGGCTTCAAGGCCCTGACGTAAGGCGTCTAGTTCGAAGTCCTCTTCCTCTGGAGTGTCAGTCATCTTCCACGTCACTTTCAACTTGAATTTCGTAGCCGGCTCTACTGAACTCTTCCGCCGCAATGGCAGGCTCGTCGAAGGGAATCATCTGGTTCCCCCACTCTTGGTAAGGCTCAATGCCTTTTCCTGTAATCAACACTAGGTCACCCGCCTGCGCGGACGTGATTGCCTCAAAAATAGCGTCCCGTCGCCCGGTCTTTACCTCTTTTGTAGCGGCAAGATCCGGGCGTTCCAGCCGCACTCCTTCTAGCAGCTGATCACGAATCGATGCGGCGTCTTCAGTCCTGGGGTTCTCATCTGTAACGAAGAGGACATCGGCGTCGCGGGCGAAGACTCGAGCCAGAGGAATCCTTTTGCTAGCGTCCCTGTCGCCATCAGTCCCAAAGACTGCGATGAGCCGCCCGGGAGTGAAAGGTCTCATTGTTTCGATCAGCGCTTCCACTGCTTCCGGGGTGTGCGCGAAGTCCACCAGCACCCCGGGCGCCTCAGAGGTTGGTTTGGATACCCAATGGATCCTTCCCGGAACGGTGGGGGCTAGGGACAAAGCTTCAACGGCCTGCTCTAGGGGAACCTGCAACGCCACTGCTGCGACCAAGGCCAACGCGGCGTCTTGAACATTCGCTGGGCCCGGCATGGGGGAGAGGCAGCGCACAACCTGCCCGTCCGGAGCTTCCAGTAAAAACGTAGATCCCCCGCTTTGCGGATGCGGCTCCACGTTGGTGACACGCCACGTGGGCACGCCTAGCTCAACCGGACTGCCGCCTAGAGCCTGCACAGCCTGTACCGGGATCTGGGCATCCTGCACAAGTTGGCGTCCCCACTCATCGTCAACAGCAACTACACCCTGTTTGCTGCGGCCAGCCTGGAACAGCTTTGCCTTAGCCTCAAGGTAGGTCTCCATGTCGCCGTGGAAGTCCAGATGATCGCTTTGAAGGTTAGTGAACACGGCAACATCGAAGAAGAGACCTTCGACTCTGCCGAGCTCTAGCGCGTGAGAGGAAACCTCTAAGACGGCGGCTTGCGCTCCTTCGGTGCGTGCTTGGGTCAGCGCACGGTAGACAGCCGGCGCTTCTTGTGTCGTCTTATCCGCTTCGATAGGTCGGGTCCCTAAGTCAGCTCCGATGGTGCCGAACACCGCCGTGACTCCAACCGTCTGTTGGAGGACGGACCTTAATAGGTGACACGTGGTCGTCTTGCCGTTGGTCCCCGTCACCCCAGCCAGACGTAAATCCGCATGCTCTGGGTACAAGTATCTGGCCACTAAGCCTGCCACTTGGCGTGGCTGTGCGACGACAACCGTTGGGAGCCCGGCCGCTTTCGACAGCTCCGCTCCGGCTGCGTCGGTAAGGACCGC
>CAYFVT010000153.1:0-1582 GCA_964346705.1 uncultured Actinomyces sp.
CAACTGTCTTGTAAACAGTAGGTCAGGAGTTCGAGTCTCCTAGGTGGCTCTCATTCATGCAGATCACCCCTGGTTCCCTCCGGGGCGGGCCTGCTTTTCTAACTGGTTCCTTAGCGTCGTCACGCGGTGCAATTTCTTGAGCGATCCCCAGCGCTAGCGCCCTGTGCAAGCAGCTTTTGGAGGACCGGGCACCGGCAGCCAAGTTCATGGGTCTGCCCACACTTACCACGTGAGGGCCGCAAATACTGGCCTGCGGCAGGCGCGCCTTGCTACGCTGCCTGCTGCCACGTAGGACCGCTAATTTAGACGATTCTTCGCGGCAGGATCCTGAAACTTTCAGGCGAAACGTAGTGTTGTCGAGCGTTAGGAATCTGCGTGCTGGCTAATCTCAGGCGCCGCGCCCTTGCCATTAGTGCCACCTCCGCTTTGCTTCTCGGAGGCGGCTTGTTCGGCCCAGCTGCGACAGCAGCCCCAACTCCCCGAACCTCCCCACCCCAGGCGGCCGGGTTCAACCAAGAAAACGAGTCTGCCGGGGACACAGCGGCAGGAGCCGGCCTGGCAGAGGAAGGGCCAGCAGAGGACGAGTCGGCAGAGGACGGGCCCGCAGAGAGCGCTCCCTCCGACACGGGGTCGGAAGGCGCATCCGCCGAACTGGAATCCGGTGACGAGGCTTCAGAGAAAACGGGAACACCCGCAGATCTTGAAGAGGAAGCGGCGCCAGCCAGCCTCCAACCTGCCGCACCTCTTTCGTTAGAGGTGGACGAGGCGCCAGCTACCGACCCTAAGAAACCGGCACCTAAGGCCAAACCTAAACCAAAGAAGTTTAAGCCCATCACGAAGGCAACCGCGAACAATCGCTGCGCCATCCCAACCGGGCGGAAAAAGGGACACAAGACCTCTCCCACCACCCGGACTATTCGCATCAACTCCTCTAACCGTTACACTGCGGCGGGAATGGTCGCTTCACGCTCGGCAAAAACCAAACACTTGAAAGAGCGCGCAGTGTTCTTAGCCCCCGGAACCAACACGGCCAGGGGAGCCGCCGTCAGTGCCCTAGCAGCGAAGTTCGGTTGGCCGGTCGTAGTCACACCCGGAAAAACACTTGGCGCCAGCGCCCGCAAATCCATAAAAGCCCTTAAGCCGACGCACATCTATGTGGCTGGTGGCACGGGCACCATCTCAAAAAGGGTCGTTCGCCAAGCAAAAGCACTTGGCGTCAACGGGGTGAAGGTGAAACGGTTCACCGGAAACGCCTACGTTTCATCCCGGCGGATGGCGGAGTGTTTCCCAACGGGCAGCCGCGCATTCGTTGCCTCCGCCTCCGCGTCCACCAGCATGATCCTGGCATCGTCCGCGGCTGTCAGGAGGGGCGGGGCAGTCCTGGTAACCCCGAAAGGACGCTTGGGGGCCAACGCCAAGGCGGCCTTGGGGAAGCTTAAACCTTCCCGCGTCGACATCATTGGTGGTAGCTGGTCGAAAGCTAGCCGAAACGCGTTCAAACGCGCGACGAAGAGGTCCGCACCAGTACGGGTTGTGGCGGGGAAGAACCAATACGAAACCTCAGCGAAGGTCGCTAAAACGT
>CAYFVT010000154.1:0-1571 GCA_964346705.1 uncultured Actinomyces sp.
TCGTCATTGCTTCGCCCGCGGCTGCCAGGGCCGCCAGGTCGGCGCTGCTGGGTGCGCGGTCACCGACCGTCACAGTTTCGATGGGCACCCCGTAGGCCGCTTCCACGTCCACCGCCAGTTTCTTGAGGGCGCTGGCAACAGAATCCTGCAGCTGTGTCTGGCCCGTGTAAAGCCATGCCCGCAGTTCCCGTTCCTGGCGTAGGGACAGGGCCCGCACCCGGACTGGGTCGTCAGCGTTCGCCCTCAACAATGTCAGGGTTTGAAGCACGGAATCATGCAGGTGGGCTGCAATGTCGGCCCGTTCGGCCTCCCGCGCTTCCCGCGTTCGTGACGCCGTCAGTTCCCCCAGCGCTCGGGCGCCAAGGGGGACAAGGGCGACCAGAACCAGGACGGTCACGAACACTGCGGCGGTGACCGCGCGGGGAACATCCACCACTAAAGCGCGAAAAAGCAGGTCAGCACCCAGCACTACCAGCAGCAGGCCCACGGCTAAAAGGATGGTCGCAGTGCGCGACTGGGGGCCGAACAGGCGCGGGGTTTGCGCCCACGTCAACCCAACCCCAATCAGGACCAGCAGGCCCCACAGCAATGCTTGCCAGGGGACCATGGTGAAGCGGGGGATCAGCCACAACACTAAGGCCAGGGCCAGGGACCCGGCGCCAAGGATCAGCAGTTGCCTCTGGGTCCGGTTTAGGGGGCCTGCGCGGCCGGGTGCGCCCTCGACCCATGCTGGCGGCTGCCTTCCTGAACTCTGCTTGCCAGACAGTGGCGCAGAGAGTGGAGCAGCCAGGGTGATGGTCGCAGTGTTTCCTTGCGGCCGGTTTGCTTCAGTGAGGGCTGCCTGTGAGCCTTCCTCTGGCACCGTCGCCCACAGGAACCCGTACAAGAGGGGGCCCAGCAGCAGCGGCGTGGTGACAGCGAACATTGCCCGCACCAGTGGCAGTGGAACTTGTAGGTGTGCTGCCAGGCCGGAGGAGACACCCGCAACCCAAGGCGCGGATAACTCCGGGGTGCTCCTGCGGGCACGCACCAAAGGGGGACGCTGTTTGTTCACCCGCCCATTGTCGCAAACCCTGGGGGCCGACCGGCCAAATGGGGGTGTTCCTGGGGGTTGTTCAGGGTTCTTTCAGGGTCCTCCCCCATAGAAACGGCCCGCGCGCCAAGGAATGCTTGAAGCATGACAACTAACAGCCAACAGTATGTGCAGCCACCGCCGCGTCCGGAAAGCCCATTCTTCAGCCGGATCCGCGCCAGCGGATGGGTTAGGGCGGACCCGAAATGGATAGCGGGTGTCTGCCAGGGGATCTCACTCAGAAGCGGCTGGGACGTTCGCCTGGTGCGTGGCTTAACCGTCGTTGCTTCCCTGCTGTTGTGGTTCCCTGTCGCCCTGTATGGGATTGCGTGGCTGTTGCTGCCTTTCGTGCCTGGCGGGCGGATTGAGGCTCAGGCTGCCATCCGCGGCCGCTTCGACTGGAGTCAACTGTGGGCGGTGGTGCTGGTCATGATCGGCCTGCCCACGCTGCCCTTCGTGTTTGGCAGCCCAATTTTCTGGTGGGCGCTGGTGGTAACAG